>JAJEHF010000224.1 GCA_022823865.1 Bryobacterales bacterium | reverse complement strand
TATGTGGACCGAGGCGTGCGGACCCCATCATGGCCCGGAACCAGCATGGTTCCACACAGAGGTCGAATATATTTGCGCAGACCAATGTCCGTCGAATCGGCTGTTGTAGACAACTCGGGAGCGAACCATATATTTGCCTGGCTTGAACCCGCCGTGAAGTTCCGGCTAAACTGCATTCCATGACTCTGCGCGCTTTGGTGTGGGTGGTTGCCTGCTTGACGGCTGCTGGCTGTTCCAGCCAGTCTTCGTCCGTCCGTCCGAACATCCTGTTCGCGATCTGGGACGACGTTTCCTACCCGCACGTCTCCGCGGCGGGCTCCAAGATGGTGAGCACCCCGGCCTTCGATCGCGTGGCGGCGGAAGGCGCGCTGTTCCGCAACGCCTACGCTCCGGCACCGGGCTGCAGCCCGACCCGCGCAGCGTTCCTGACCGGCCGGCACATCTGGATGATCGAGCAGGCCGGCACCCACGCAAGCTCGTTCCCAACGACCTACGTCTCGTATCAGGACCTGCTGGAAGAGGCTGGCTACGCAATCGGTTACACCGGCAAGCCGTGGGGTCCTGGCCGCTGGGAGAAGTCGGGGCGGACGCGCAATCCGGCAGGCCCCCCGTTCACGGATCGGACGCTGGACCCGCCTTATGACGGGATCAGGGACTGGGACTATGCCGGTAACTTCGAGTCGTTCTTCGAGTCTAGGGAACCCGACCAGCCGTTTAGTTTTTGGGTAGGCGGCAGCGAGGCGCACCGTCGCTTCGAGCAGGGCTCGTGGAAGGCTGCGGGCAAGCGCCTGGAAGACGCGGAGGTGCCGCCGTTCCTGCCGGACACGCCCGAAATTCGCGAGGACCTGCTGGACTACGCTGTCGAGATCGAGTGGTTCGACTCTCATGTGGGCCGGATCTTGGACTTCCTGGCCGAACACGGAGAACTCGACAACACGCTGGTGATCTTCACCGCCGACAATGGGATGGCGTTCCCGCGCGCCAAGGCGAACCTGTACGACTACGGCATCCACATGCCGCTGGCCGTGCGATGGGCCGGACCGGGCCGCGGAGGCCGCACCATCGACGACCTGGTGCAGTTCGTGGACCTGACGGCGACGATCCTCGACGTTGCCGGCGTGGCCCACCCGGGGGGAGCGAGCGCCCTGGCAGGGCGGAGCATTCGCGACATACTGGAGTCTCAAGCGGACGGCATGGTGGACTCGAGCCGCACGCGCGCGTATTCCGGGCGCGAGCGCCACTCGTCGTCGCGATGGAACAATCTGACTTATCCGCAGCGATCGATGCGGACTCCGGAACACCTGTATATCCGCAACTTCAAGCCGCAGCGTTGGCCGGCCGGCGCTCCGCAGAAGTACCGCGCCGACGGGCGCGGCTTGGAAGAGATGCACCAGGCGTATCACGACATCGATGCCTCTCCCACGCTGACACGTCTGATCGAGGGCAGGGACGAGGAAGGCGTACGGCACTATCTGGAACTGGCGGTGGGAAAGCGTCCTGCCGAGGAGCTGTTCGACCTTGCCGCCGATCCCGGCTGCTTGGACAACCTCGCCGAAGCGCCCGAGCACGCCGACCTGCTCGAGGCCTTGCGCGACGAGCTTGACGCATACTTGGTCAAGACCGGGGACGCGCGCGCCACAGGCAGGGGAGAGATCTGGGACGAGTACGTCCGGTACTCTGCGATCCGACAGTTTCCGAAGCCGCCCGAAGCCGGGACGGACTACTAACGACATCGACCGGCGCTAGACGACGCTCTCTGGGAAAGGGCTACTAGCGTTTTCGAGCGAGAATCGTTGCCGGCACTTGGTACTCTGAGTACTCGAATCGCAGTGACGGCAACCGCAATTCAAGCCCTTCTTGCAGGCGGCCTCTTCGCCATGCTCGGATTAGTGATCTCCGAGCAGAAGGCGCTTAGGCGCGACGTCCATCTCGGTTTCGCAGACTTGCGCGAGGGCATGGCTCGACTCGAAGGCTTGTTTGAGCGATTCACCAAACGAGAGGCTGTGCGGAAACACTTGGCTTGAATGCCAGACTCGATCTTGCAGGACCTTCTTCCCGACAGTTCCCGGAGTCGCCCGAAACCGGACCGGACTATGAGCGTTTCAACCGGGGTTCCTCAACTGGCGCACTCCCTGAATCCATCACTGGGTAAGGGATTAGCGTATCGACATACTCAGGCCACACTCATTGGGCGAACCCTGAGACCTCTCATCACTCAGGACTTGGCATCAACTCATTGCGGATCCACACCTTGCAGCGTGATCAGCATCGAAAGAACCATGAAAGCTCAAGTCTCTGCTTGGGCCGGTAGCAGCTGCGCCGCAATCCTGTCGATGGCCGACAAGATGCCTTCTGCCACGAGGCTAGCGCGTACCTCGTTCGACAGCTTGGGCTGTCGTGCGCTCGGGAATTTCGCTGCCATTTCCGCTGCCACTTCCCACGCAACCTTCTCCGCGCCTTCGCAAAGCTCCGCCAGAGCGAGGTGCTTCCCGTCATTGCTGTCGTATCGCGGGATGGGAACTTTACGCCAAGGATTCAGATCGAAATGACGACCGCTTTCTCTTGACTCGAGAAACGCCCGCTGCAGGCAAGGCGCGTTCAGCAAGGCGGTCAGATAGCCTGCTTCGTCTCCGCTACTCGCAACGTGCCAGTACAGGGTGTCGTCGGCGAATCCGTCTCCGGCCTGGATCCGGGCGGCCCGCATCAGATCGCCCGATTTTGGGTACAGCACCATCCGTTTGCCGGATGTGTGATCCCGTGGTTGGGAGGATAGTTTCCCAGCGAAGTCGATTTGCTCCGCTAGCGTCTGAGGTGTGTTCTGGCCCTTCCCACAGCACCTTCGGTAGATCCCGTCCAGAGCCTCCCAGCCAGGTTCATCCAATGCGGATCGGAGATCCAGATTGCCGCGCTCATCCAACGGAATGATCGCCTGGGTGGTCCGAGCGGACGCGACAAACAGAAGCGTGTCGGGCGATCGAAACAATCTTGACAGCCATCGCTTCGGTATCTCGATGTCTTGAGGGGGGACTCGGTTCCAAGGGTCGTGGAGCGATTTCTTCGTGCGGACCCTGATCCGCTTGGACGCTTGCGGGAAGACTTCTTCTGTGACGAGAAGCACGTGTGGGAAGATCGCTGCCCCACGCTTGAAGACCTCGACGTAATCCGAAGATGCCTGAGGCAGAGCGGCGGGAACAGCTTGGAACAGGATCCTATCCCGGACTGCGGGCCAGGGCTCAATCGGCTGGGGCTTCTTTGGCTGCTTTTTGGCGCTCGGCTCCGAGCGGAGCCTAGCCTCCAAACGCCGTATTGCGATCGTCGTACGCTGGTCCGCTATGGGCGCGGGCGCTGGAGCAGGTTTTTCGCCGAGGTGGCAGTGCTCCATCAGCAGGCAGCATCGTCGAGCGTCTCCGCCGCCAAAAGGTTGAAGGGTTTCCAAGTCCACGGATTGCGCCAGTGTCTTGCCGTGTTTCGTTCGAAATCGTTCCCAGTGACCTGCCCGTAGCGCCGATTTCTTCACCAACCAGATTGCCGGATCGCTGTCGGGAGCGTTCAGGTAGAGTTCCCTAGATCGCAGCACGAAGAACGTTGCGATGTCGAGGTTCGGGGCCTGTTTCCCGCCCGCCTGCAGGCCCATGCGCTGGGCAAGCCTCTCCATCGAGCGCTTGCGCTCGGGCTCCTGTATGCCGGACAACGCGACCCATGGCGGATTGGCGACGATCCGGTCCACCTTGCGGTCCGATAGCAGGTGGGGGGCGGCGACGTTCACTGCGTACCACGTCCACACCGAATTGCCTTCTGCGCCGATCGCGGCCTCCAGTTCGTCTCTGCTGCGCCGCAAGTCTTCGCGTCGTTCCTTAGGAATTCTGTTCAGTACTGCCCGTGGCACAGGCTCGCCGCTTGCGGCTGCGTCCACCAGACGCCTCATGCTGTCGGCGAATCCGTCCTGCTTGACGAATTCCACCGGGATCAGAATTTCCCGGTCCCGAGGTGTCACCAACCGCATCGAGCCTTCAACGTGACCGAATAGCGAGGTCCTGTCCTCGCCGGTCAGCAGAGAATCTCCCAGATGCACCCGCAGGGCGGACTCGCCCGCACTCGGCTCTACCGGCAGGGCTCGCATCAGATTCGCTTTCGCAATCTCGATGGCGACAGGGTGTACGTCGATCCCGTTCAGCAACAGCGCCGCCACATCGGCCCTCTGAGTCGGCCTGAGGTCCCGCATGGCCGGAGCGTCCAGTATCCTCAGGGCCGCATGGTAAAGGAACGTGCCCGAACCGCACGAAGGATCCAACACGCCGCGACCTTTGAACTCGGTCCGGTTCTGGATCGCGTCTTCTGCTCCTTCGATCGCGTCTTGCAGCCACTGATCATCCAGTACCTGCTCGACCATCATCGCCGCCAACCAGTTCGGCGTATAGAACTCCCCGAAGACCTTGCGGTCTGCCTCCGGCACAAACTCCTCGTACAGAACTCGCAGCACATCCCCCTGTCGGCGGCGCCAGTCGTAGTGGCTGACTGTGTTCCACAGCTGCTCCGTCCATGAAGCGACCTGCGGCCAGGCGAACATCCACGACGCAAAGCCATCTTTCAGCGCTAGCTTCCAACTTTCTGTCCGATGCGCCGTTGAGTGCGTCACCATGCGGGCAATCGCGATCAGGAGTGAATGTGTAACGAATAGACGGTCGGGGGCAGCCTTGCCCTTTGGCGACATGCCCGAGACGCGTAGCATTTCGTGCCACAAGGCACGCTTGGTGTCGGTCTCACTGCGGATGTCGATTGGCATCTCTGAATACAGATGTGCCAGCTCTTTCTGCTTGCCCGCGAACAGGTGGCTGGGGTCCGCCGGAATCCACGCCCGTCCTACCGGTTCCCGTTCCAGCCAGCCCCTGAGCTTTGAAATCAGGTCGCTTGCTCCGCCCGTCACCGGTCCCGAGTGCAGCAGTTTCCGTCTGTCGACTGCATCTGGGGCATGGGGGTACGACCAGACGTGCCAGTCTTGCCCGTCGGTCACAATGCCAGTCCATTCCGCGTCGGAAGGCAAATCCTTGCCTTCTGGCGAAAGACGCCCTAACTCGCTGTGGACCTCTGCCTTCAAGTACCGCTCCATCTGGTCCCGAGGAGATTCCGAAATCGCGGGCTGCGGCTTGTTGGGATCAGCGGCCTTTCCCTTGGCTTTTGCCTCAAATATGGTCCGGTAGCGCGGCAGGTAGAGGTCGATGCGGCCGTTTTCCGCTGGGTGCTCACGCTCGATTTCCGAAGAATCGATGCCGACCGCAGACAGCAGCGCAGAGATATCCGCTACTACGTTTCCTTCACGCCTGTACCTTGCAGTGCCCGTCAACAGGCTGGTTGCAAGGCTGACTGCCTGCTCGGACAGATGCGTCTGCTTGCTCAGCGACATATCGTTCTCGTCGAATCGCGGTCAGTCAGATTCACCGCAATCAAGCCTGTGAGCGTGCGTGCGGACATCCCCCCGAAGGCTTCGGTGAGCAGCATTGCGCCGCGTCCACAATTGGGCGGTCTCTTCGCGAGACCGTGCCAACTCCCGAGGCGTTCCCGACCGTTCTTCCGGCAGTTGCCGGGTTTTCCTTGCGAGGGCGGCGCAGTGCCAGACGTGTTGTCAACTTCGTTGGTCGGCTGCTTGGCCGAGTCTCCGGTTTCCGCCTGCAGAGCCTGCACATCCCGCCGGGAGTGCTCTACGAATTCGGCCTGCATCTGCGCTCCCATCTTACGTACCTGATTCCGGACCCAATAGTCTCTCGGTCAAGTGATGCCGCCGCGACCGACTTCCTATCACACCGTTCCTACAGCCTTCGCCCTGCTTGCTGAAACATCCTAGGGCGTGCTCGTAAGGGTTTTCCCGAGTTTTCCGGTCGGGGGGAGGGACACAGTCGACTGTTGTCACGATGATCGCTTGACAGTGTGATCGACGTGAGATCTCCTGTAATCTCGTCATGGAGATGCTACTTGATCTTAGCATAATTTTCTCTAAATTTTTGTAATTTCTGCAGAGTTCTGGCATTATCGTGCCGGGGGTCTCCCTAAGGCCAGAGTGCACTCTCGAGGGCGTGACATGGGCGGTTGAGATGACGCAGACACAGGCACGCACAGAAAACGCTGGCGACGACCCGCAGCACTCCGTCCCATCGAGAAGTCCCTGAGCAGCACCAAAGCAATGAGCATATAGGACAACTGATTCGGGGACCAGTGGCGATGCTTCCGCTCATTCCGACAATACTTGGCCGCACCAATGCGAGGCACTACCAATGACCACCAGTCGCCTTACACCCAATACAGCAACCGGATCGCAAACCTCAGGACGGGCCAGAATATCTCTCCGAACACGTACCACGCCAACACTAGGCCCAAGAACCCGAACGTGTGGTCCCTCGTGAGGTCGAACCATCGTCGCGCCGAGTTCTCTGGAACGAACAGTGCAATCACCGTGTTCCCGTCGAGCGGGTGGACTGGCAGCAGGTTGAACGTCATCAGAAGCAGGTTTTGGGTGAACAGGATGCTGAGGAACTGAGCGATAGGCGCGTAGTCTCCGCTGCCTTCAACTACGGCGAAGAACGTGATCGAAGCCGGGATGCTGAACACTCCCGCTGCGATTCCGAGGTTGATCACGATAGCCGCCAGCAGGGTCAGTAACAGGTTCGCGCCGGGCCCGGCCAGTGCCATCCAGCCGGCTCTGCGAGGGTAGCGGTGCTCCCACACAGGGCTGTATGGCGCTGAAGCCCAGCCAAGCATCCAGTTGCTGAGGGCGAACGTGATCAAGGGGGCCGCAATGGTGCCCACCGGCTCCCTGCGGACGTGAGGGATGGGGTTCAGCGTGACTTGGCCGCCGGCGGCAGCTGTGTCATCGCCGCCCCACAATGCGGCCAGGGCATGGGCGGCTTCGTGGCACGTGAGCGACAGCAGGAAGGCCACGTACCACAGGCCGCCGAGGGCCAGCATCTGAGGGTCCATAAGAGGCCCAGTTTAGCCAATCAACCCGGCTGGCCGACCAAGCGTGAAGTCCTCGACGAGTGCAGCCTTCACCTATCTGGAGCGGCCCGCATCTTGGATGCGGGCCAGTTCAGAGAGCAGGTCCGCCTTGACGCGAGGACGGGCCGCCGCGAGGTTTCTTCGCTCGTTGGGATCCTCGCTCAACAGGTAGAGTTGCATCCCATTGTCGGCGTCTGGCTGCAGCACTCTTCCGGCTGGTGCGGAAAAGCCTCCACTGCCATCCCCCAGGATTAGCTTCCAGTTCCCCTTGCGGATCGCGAACACGCCGCGCAGGCTGTGGTGCACCGTCTGTTTGCGCAGGTACGCTCCTTTGCCGAACAGCAGCGGTGCCAGGCTGAAGCTGTCCTCGCCAGAGTCCTGGGGCATCTCAAAGCCCGCGACCTCGCTGATGGTGGCGAAGACATCGGTCAGGCAGACAGTGCGATCAGAGACGCTGCCGGCTTGGATCTGGCCGTCCCAGCGCATCACGAACGGAACGCGATGGCCGGCTTCCCAAGCGTCAGCCTTGAGGCCTCGCCACGGCGCGTTCGGGACATGGGAGTACAGCTCTGTCACGGTCGAAGTGGCGCCAAAGGCTCCGATTCCGCTGCGAGCCGGAGATCCGTTGTCAGATGTGAACAGCACGATGGTGTTCCGGATCGCACCCGTGCGCTCGAGAACCTCGACGACCTTGCCCAGTATGGAATCCATCTGATGCACCCAGTCGCCGTATGGCCCCGCCTCGCTGGAGCCGTGATTCGCGGCGTTCGGCACGATAGGAGTGTGCGGCCCGAGCAGCGGCATGTAGAGGAAGAACGGCGTCTTCGAGTCCGCCGCCCGCTCTTCGAGCCATTGCAGCGCCCGCGCTGTTATGGTCGGCTGTGCGGCCCAGAGATCCCAGCCCGGCAGCATCGGGCCGCTGCGCTGGCCCTTCTGGGCAGGCATGCGATCCGTAGGTTCGCCTATGACGCGATCGTTCTCGATGAATGCATACGGCGGGAAATTCGGCACGTCGTCGCCGAAGTAGTAGTCGAAGCCACGGGTGATCGGGCCTTCCAGCACCGGTCTCGAGAAATCTACTCGCCGTCCGTACGGTTCGTAGTCGCGGCCCACATTCACGCCCTCCAGTTCGTCGGACAGATAGCCGCCTTCGATGCGCGGCCAATCCCAGCCGAGGTGCCACTTGCCGATGCACGCCGTCTTGTAGCCGAGCGCTTGGAGGGCCTTGCCGAGAGTCAGGCGATTCTTGTCGATGACCGCTCCGCCCCAGCTGTTGACAATTCCGTTGGGCAGGCGCGATCGCCAGGGATACCGGCCCGTGAGCAGGCCGTAGCGGGATGGCGTGCACACCGACGAGGCCGTGTGAGCGTCCGTGAAGCGCATGCCGCGCTCCGCTAGGGCATCGATGTGCGGCGTGGGGACCTTGGAGTTCGGGTTGTAAACCCGGGCGTCGCCGTAACCGAGGTCGTCGGCGAACACGATCACGAGGTTAGGCTTGTCGCTTTGGCAAAGCGCGGGGCCAAGCCAAAGGATTGGCAGCGCGAATCTCAGCAGGTTCATGGGATCAGCAGACCTCGGCCAGTGTCTCAAACGAACTGGACTCGTGCCAATACAAACTGATGGCAGCGTGACTCCTGCGCGGATCAAGCCCTCACGGATGCAATCAGGGCCTGAATGTAGCCCACTGTCCAAGCCCGGCCGCGGTGGCACCAATCATCATCGCCTTCCATGCGTGGCACATGGTCCGGCAGGATGAACCCGCGAAAGCCGACCTGCTTCAGCGCTCGCATCGTTTCGACCGGATCGCAGTTGCCGTCGCCCAAGAAGCATTCAGTGAAGTCCTCGACCGGACCCTGAACGTCTCGGAAGTGGACGTAGAAGATCTTCCCTCGCTCGCCGAAGTAGCGGATCGCGTCCAGCACCCCCTCGCCCGCTCGCATCTCGGACCAGCACCCGTGGCAGAAGTCTAGTCCGTGCATAGGGCTGTCAAACTCGTCCATGGCGCGGCGGAAGTTCTCGAAGTTCCTGAAGATTCTGCCCACCCCTCCGAGCGCCGGCACCGGCGGATCGTCTGGATGCAGCGCCAGCCGTAGCCCGACCTCTTCGCAGACTGGCAGGATGCGCTCCATGAACCAGCGGTAGTTTTCCCAGATCTCCTCTTCGGGATATTCGCGCTCGGCGGGCGATCCCAGCCAGATCGAGTGGCTCTGGCCATCTCCCGGCCTGACTGCCTTCGCGATCTCGAACTTGAACGACGTCGCCTCAGCTCCGCCGCGGACCGGCGTGGTGCGAGAGGTTCGCCACACGCCAGCCGGCATAAAGGCATAGCCGAGGATCGGGATGCCGGCTCGGGCGACGTTCCGGATCGTGTAGGCCATGTTCTCGAGCTGCGCCTCGCGACCCGGCTGGCCAAGCATGATGCGGTCGTAGAACTCTCGGGGCACGTTCTCGATGGCGATCAGGCGAAGCTGTGCGTCTCTCGCTTGGGATACCAAGCGGGCGAGATCCTCATACTCCCAGCGCTCTCGTCCCGGCAGGGCGGGGGTGTTGAGCTGAAAGTCGTCGCAGCCGCACTGTTTGATGAACTGCAGGCGTGTCGGCGTGATTTCCTGAAACTGGCCGAGGCCGACGCGCATCGGAAGCTGGTCGAGGTCGATCATGGGTTCTCCCAGGCGAGAGTGCGAGATCGCATGCTATCGGAACGATCGGGCCGCGGAAGCGAGTTCCCGGCGGTACTCCGATGACCGGTTGGCATGATCTTGGCCGATCCAAGGAGTATAACGACTCCGACGTTGGCCGGCTTGCGCGGCGATCGGTCGAAGCGGAGTGCGTGCAACGCACCGGATAGCAGCTTGGCGGCTGGGGGCCGCGATCCGATCCGGCATTTTTCAGACGGGGCTGGTCGAGCGGGTCACGACTGGCCGCCGGCGCGCGAACGGAGTCCCACGCGAGCCGGTCGCTTCTGCGGAGTTGAATGATCAGCGGGAATATCTTTGGCTAAACGCTTCCCTGGCTGCCTCTCGCGCCGCCTTCTCGGCATCGCTTGTCCGGCCCAAGAACCAGCGGTGCATCTCCGATTCCAGAATCGAGTTCAGCCTGGCTTCGAGCCGCCTCGCCGCCGCGGCTCGCGGGCCTGTCCGATTGTGCTCGATCAGTTCGCGCAACTGGGGCACAAGCTCCATGTAGAAGCGGTGAGCCACTTCGTACATGCCGTGCCACTGCGTGTAGTCAGGGGCCATCATCGCCGCTCCGTGCCTGGCCCTGCGCCCCTCGTGGTGCCACAGGAAAAAGTAGGTGAACTCCAACTCTTCGTCGAACTCGACGCTGGTGAGAAGCCCGCTCGAACGGGCCATCCGGAACAGCTCGGTCGACGGCCGGCCGAACTTGTCGTTGTAGAGTTCCACCAGGTCGTCGTACTGCTTGTACCAGTTGCCGACCCATTCCGGGCCGTGGCAGCTTTCGCAGACGTTGCGCATGTCGCGCCTGCGGTCCTCCCAGCTCTTGACCTGCTCGCCCTGTTGGATCGCGGCTGCGTCGATCTTTTCCGATACCGGAGGTCGCAGCGTCCAAGAGATCCGCTCTCCGACATCGTGCGTCAGGGGCAGGTCCCGCGTCGCGCTCATGTGGCAGCTGGTGCAGGTCGGGCCTTGCTCGAAGTGGTGGCCGGGAATCCACTCCTTTTCCTCCATCATCGGCTCGAAGCGGTCTCGGTTCGCCTCGAACGCGATTCCGTGCTTGGAGGCTTGGTAGACCTCGAGTTGCGGGTGGTCGGGTCCAAGGTGGCAGCGCCCGCAGTTCTCCGGGGCCCGGGCTTGCGCCCGCGAAAAGTCGTGGCGCAGGTGGCAAGCCGTGCACGAGCCGCGAGAGCCGTCCGGGTTGATGCGCCCGATGCCTGTGTTCGGCCATGTTGCCGGATCCAGCCTGCCGTCCTCCAAGACCTTGACCTCGGAGCCGTGGCACTGCAGGCAGCCGCTCACCGCTGCGGCCGAAGTTTCAACCTTGTTGCCGGCGTCGTCAAAGCGTACGAACCCCTCGACCACCTCGGCTAGGACGTTGTCCAGGCTGCCTAGGATCTCACCGCCTCGGGAGTGGTGGCTGGCATCGAATTCGGCTGTCTCCTGGGCGTGGCACTCGGCGCAATCAGGCGGAGTCACGATGGTCGAGACCAGCGAGCCTTCGTGCTCGTAGCCGTCGATGTCGCCGGGCTGGGCTTGGTGGCATTGCAAGCAGCCGATACCCGATCTGGCGTGCTCGCTGATTTCCCACTGGCCGACGATGCCGGGGGACTTCACGCGATGGCAAGCGACGCAGTCGGCGTTTTCGCTGGTTACCACGGCGTCGGGCGCCCGCACGATCCGGCTGCGGCCCCCTTCCACCCAAGCCACGATCAGAAGGGAGATCATGAACAGCGCAGCGAGACCGATGATCAGCGTCTGCTTTCGTTCTAAGGTCACGGTGGTATCAATCCTCCTACGTCATCAGATATAAGGCTTCCCACACCGTCAGCGCCAGCAGCAGCACTACCGCCGCTCCGCCGACCGCCATGCTGATCTCGCTGTCCGGATGGCGCTTGCGGATCCGGCCATCGATCACCGGCCATAGCACGATCAACAGCAGGAACAGCCCTTGCGTGACTACTGCGACTTGGTCCGGCATCAGCTTGAGCCAGCGAAACGCCCAGAAGAAGTACCACTCGGGCTTGATATGCTCCGGCGTCTCCAGCGCATTGGCTCGTTCGCCGAGATCCGCCGGGAAGATCAGCGCCAGGCATGTCAGGAAGAACATCAAGAACAGCGCCAACGCGACTTCCGTCAGGAAGTGGTTGGGAAAGAAGGGGAACGGCTCGGAGTCGGAGCTGTTGGGCGAGCCCAGCTCGGAGACGCCGTGGGCGCGCACCAAGTAGACGTGGATCGCGAGGCAGCCGATCATCAACGTTGGAATCGCCCCGATGTGGAGCACGAAGAGCCGCGTGAGCATGTTCTGGCCAACGGTATCGCCGCCGCGCAAGAATGCCGCCAGCTGGTCCCCCGCGATCGGAACCGCCGAGAGGATGTTCGCGGCCACCGTGGCGCCCCAGAAGGAGAGTTGCTCCCACACCAAGGAGTACCCGGTGAAGCCGGCGCCGAGAGTCAGCAGCAGCAAGCCGCATCCGACCATCCAGTTCAGCTCGCGAGGAGGCCGGTACGCTCCCGTGAAGAACACCCGCAGCATGTGGAGCAGCATCGCGATGATCATCAGGTGCGAAGACCATTTGTGGATGCTGCGCAGGTAGCTTCCGAACCGAACCTCGTCGCTGATCGCCGCGACGCTGTCGTACGCGAATTCCGGGCTGGGAACGTAGTAGAAGGTCAGGAGGATGCCGCTCGCGATCTGAACGAGGAACAGGTACGCGGGGGTTCCGCCGATGCACCACCACCAACGCCTGAGATGTCCGGGAATGGGCTCGCTCCCGATCGCCGTGAGGGCTTCCTGGTCCACGGGGAACCGCGACCGCAGCCACTGCGCGGGATTGCCCAGCAAATGCCTCATCCCGTATTCACGACGGCATACAGCGAGTTTCCGTCGACTTCCAAGTGATAGGCTTGCAGCCGCTGGCCGGCTTGGGCGGGAGGGCCGGAAATCCCCTCGCCATCTGCACTGAACACGCCCGCGTGGCACGGGCAGAAGTACTGATCTGCGCCGTCGTCGTAATGTACCCGGCAGCCGAGGTGCGGGCAGCGGTCCGAGTACCCCCGAAACGCCAATCCGCTGGGCGTCTCCTCGCTGCGGCCGCAGGTGACGACGAGATGGTCGCCTGACGGCAGTTCGAAGACGCGGCTGAGCCCCGGAGCGAAGGCCGAGGCGAACCCTAGGAATACACGCTGCGTCCGGGTTCCGCGCCTCGCGGGCAGCAGGAACGCTACGGCGAACCCAGTAAGCGTGCCGAAGGTTGCGGCGAGACTGCCGAGCACAGCCGCTCCAAGCCACCGCCGGCGTGGCTCGATTCGATCTTGCGCGTTACCCTCAGAGTCCACGCTTTGTTTCATTTTAGGCCCGCGACTCAGCGCTAGCTGGCCGGGGCTGGTTGGCCGTCGCAACCATCGATTCTTGCGGGCATTGGCGGAACCCGCCGGGCGTCGGCTGACGTTAGGCCAACGAAGGCGCCGTTGGCTCTTTCACTCCGTTCTGGCGAGAGTCGAGGGGCGACTGCGATCAGCCTGCTCGCACCGCTGGCTGCGACCCTGCGGCCAGCTAGCAGTCGACAGCTGCTCGGCTGGGTCCTCCAAGGTCAAGCCCGTGCCGCGGCTTCGGCCATAATCGACTCGTGCCGCGAGTGGCGATCGCCGAATGCAAGCAAGAGGTCGCGACGTTCGCTGCCGCCACGAGCAGTTACGCGGATTTCGTGACTCGGCGCGGCGCGGATCTGCTGGACTACCACGCCTCGGCGCAAGAAGAAGTGGGCGGCGCGCTCGAGGTCTTCCGTGCCCGCGAGCAGTGTGTGTTGGCGCCAACCTACAGCGCCAAGGCAATCGCGTCGGGCGGATTGCTCGCTGCGCCCGACTTTGCGCGTATCGCCAGCGAGTTTCTGGAGGGCTTGGCCGACGCCGGCCGAGTGGACGGGGCCTACTTCTCGTTGCACGGCGCGATGGCCGCCGAGGGCGAAGACGACCCCGAGGGCTACCTGCTCAGCGAGAGCCGCAAGATTCTCGGTGACGATGTTCCGATCGTCGTATCGCTGGATCTCCACGCAGTCTTGACGGACCGCATGCTGGAGTGCAGCGATGCAATTGTCGGCTACCACACGTACCCGCACGTGGACTTCAAACAGACCGGGGCGCGGGCCGCGAGGCTGCTCTTGGCAATCCTTTCGGATGCGGCCCGTCCCGTAACGGCGCGCGTGCGGATTCCGATGCTCGTGCGCGGCGACGAGTTGATCACGACAACCGGGACCTTCGGCCAGGTCATCCGAGAGGCCGAGGAGTTCGAAAGGCTGCCTGCCGGGCTCTCGGCCGGCGTGATCATCGGCAATCCGTTCACCGATGTGCCCAATCTGCGGTCGAACAGCTTCGCGGTGGCGAACGGCGACCCGCAGCTTGCCGTTGGCCAAGCCATCAGTCTGGCGCGCCAGATGTGGGCCCGCCGCCACGGCATGCAGGCGAAATTGACCGGCTTGGGCGAGGCCGTGGCCCTGGCGGCCGAGACCGCGGGCACGGCCGTATTGATGGACGCTGCCGACGCAACCAGTTCTGGTGCCTCGGGGGATGGCAATTCGGTCATCCGCGCGGCCGAACAGGCGGGCTTTGCCGGGCGTCTGCTTGCACCGATCGTGGATGCGCCTGCTGTGGAGAGCGCGTTTGCGGCAGGGGTCGGAGGGACGGTGCGGACCACGCTCGGAGGCGCGCTCGATCGCCTCCGGTTCCGCCCCCTTCCGGTCGAGGGTCGCGTCAAGCTCCTGTCGGACGGCAGATTCAGGAGCGAATCGTTCCACAGCGAATGCCACGCAGGCCCGACGGCCGTGCTGGAGAGCGGTCGCCGCGTCTTCGTCGTCACAAGCCGGGCCGTCAACCTCTACGACCGGGCTCTGTTCCTGGCGCACGGGCAGGACCCGCGCGCGTTCGACCTCGTCGTCGTGAAGTCGCCGCACTGCGAGCCGCAGATGTATCAACAGTGGTGCTCGCTGCTGGTCAGCGTTGATGCGCCCGGCGCCACCAGCGCCAACTTGCGTTCGCTTGGGCACGCAAAGTGTCCCCGCCCCATGTTTCCGCTGGACGAGATGCCGGACGAGTTCCCCATCAGTGTCGAAATCTACCGACGCGAGCGCTCCAAGCTGGAGCGGACTCGGCTCCGAGACTTGCGCTAGGCTTGAGCCTGCTCGTAGCTACTCATGGCGGTCGCCGATCCGTATTCTCGGAGCGCAAGCGAGTTCAAGGAGCCGCCGCGCGGCTTTCGCAAGACTCTGCGTCACCTTGGCCCCGGCATGATCCTCGCGGGGTCGGTGGTCGGATCCGGTGAGCTGATCATCACGACCAAGCTCGGAGCTGTTGCCGGCTTCGGATTGTTGTGGTTCGTCTTGCTGTCCTGCTTGGTCAAGATGGTCGTGCAGGCTGAGTTGGCACGCTACACAATCGCCAGCGGACAGACATTCTTGCGGATCTTCAATGACCTGCCCGGACCGCGCGGGAAACGCCCGGCGTGGCTGACGCTTCCCTGGATGGGGTGGTTCATGGCCGCTTGCGTGGTCGCCCTGGCGACGTTCGTGAACCTAGATGCAGAAGCGCGCACGACAGGCGCGGCGTGCAGCCTCGGCGCTGGGGTGATCGCGGTTAGCTTCGCTGGCGCTTCCCTCACTAGGGTCCTTCGCCAACGTCGGCCCAGCCCCAGGCCTGAGAGTCAGACTCGGCCGACCATGAATTGGTTCACTTGGCTCTGGCTGGGAACGAAGCTCTTGGTCTTTGTGAATTCCGCCGCGATTCTCGGCGGGACCGGGCAGGTGCTCGAGATGGTGTTTCCCGGGCTGCTTGGCGAGGGAGGAGCTCGATACTGGTCGATCTTGCTCGCTGTGGTGTGCGGTGCCCTGCTGATAGTCGGCACATACTCCTCGCTGGAGAGGCTATTGGTGATCTTGGTCTCGTCGTTCACTCTCGTCACCGTTGTTTGCACCGGTATGTTGCATCGGACAGATTTCGCCGTCGGGTTGTCGGACCTAGCGGGCGGGCTGTCGCTCGGCCTGCCACCGGAAATGACGACAACCCTTGTTCTGACTGCCCTGGCCATGTACTCGGGCACGGGCGTGTCGTTCGGCGAGATGTGGAACTACACCTATTGGTGCGTGGAGAAAGGCTACGCCCGGTCGGCCGGCGAACCTGAGCCCGGCTCGGCTTGGGCCCGTCGGGCGCGGGGCTGGATTCGCGTGATGTACACCGATGCGGCCGTGACCATGGTTGTCTACACCGCCAGCACGATCTGCTTCTATATCTTGGGCGCCGCGATCCTGAACGCGCAGGGGCTGGATCCAGACGGTCGCGAGACGCTCTCCGTGCTGAGTTCGATTTTCACGGATGGTCTCGGGCCCCAGGCCGCCGGGCTGTTCATGGTCGGGGCCTTCTTTGTCTTGGTGAGCACCGTTCTATCGGGCGCTGCAGGCGCCAGCCGCATGCTGGCCGATGTCATGGGATTGATCGGGTTGATCGACACATCCGACTATTCTGTTCGGCTCCGGTACATTCGGATCTTCGTGGTAGTGGCGCTCCTGTTCTACTGCATTGCCTATTGGCTCTTCGAGAACCCGCCCCAGATGCTGCTCGTGACAAGTAGCCTGATCGCTGCCGTGATGTATCCCGTGCTCGGCTTGGGCACGCTGTATCTGCGCTACCGCAAAGTCGACGCGCGAATAGTTCCCAGCGGACCTACGACGGCCTGGCTTTGGGTCTGCGGGCTGATTCTCGCCATCGTATCGCCGGCGGGGATCCTGCTGGCGATTGCCATCGGAGCCGGCTGGATCGGCTTCGGCTAGGCGGTCCTGCCGGAGAAGGGTCGCGAGGAGGCCCTTCGCAGCCACTCTCCGTCAGGACTGTCGGCCCGGCTCGATGGCTTCAGGCTTCCACGAATAGCTCGGAGAGGCGCTCGACCTCCGCCGGCTTGGCTTCGGCGATGTTCTCGTCTTCGAACGCGTCGGTTTCGCGGTCGAACAATTGCCGGGGCTCCGAGCCGAATCCTTCCACCAGCTTGTAGCGTTGGTCTTGGACGAATCGCCACGGTCCGTCACGAATGGTCAGCGCCGACCGCGAGTAGTCCCGGTGGTGGTCCGTTGCGCTCCCCAGCAGCGGGCGCAACGATTGCCCGTCTTGGTATTCCAGCGTCCCCGCCTCGGCGTAGTCCATGAATGTGGCGGTGACGTCGATCAGGCTTGCCATCGCATCGCTCTCGCTCCCTTGGCGCACGCCCGGCCCGGCGATGCACAGTGGCACGCCTGCGGATGGCTGGTGTGGGTAGCCCTTGCCCCACAGTCCGTGGTCGCCCAGCATTTCTCCATGGTCGCTGGAGTAGACGATCAGCGTGTTCTCGTAGTCGCCGCGCCGCTTCAGCGTGTCGACGAACACCCCCAGCCAGCGGTCGATGTTCTCGATCATGGCTGCGTAGTTCTGCCGGATGCGGACGTGCTGCTCCGGGGGAATCGGCCCGGGGTAGTTGTGGGGCTGCTCGAAGCCGTCGACCACGCGGTCCGGGCCGCGGTACTTGTTCGCCATGCTGTGCGTGATGTCCATGGGCGGATGCGGGCCTACGAAGTTCAGCACCAGGTGCCACGGCTTGCCGTCGGGTGCCCGGTCCAAGAGCTTCAAGCCGTTCCGGGCGATCCAGTTGTCGCAGTATGCCTCGTCGGGGACCGCGACCGGATCTGTCTCGCCCCACCAAGTCTCGCGGCTCAACAGGTCGTCCAGCTCCGGGCCGGGCTCGCTCTTGTCGATCTGGTTCCACTTGACCCGTCCCAAGCGTTCCAGCTCATTCGCCCATGTTCCGCCAAGTGGCGGTTCGAGGGAGTCGAGGTAGGCATAGTACGGGTCCTTCGGGCCGACCGGTTCCCTGCGATAGGCAGTTGCCCCGCCGCCCTTGCCGCCGTTGTCGATCATGTCCGAGAAGCCCCACGCTTCCATGCTGCCCCTGCCGTCGAGACCCCACGAATAATCCCCCTTGTGAAGGTCCAACTTGCCGCAGCCCATCACGTGATATCCGCTGTCACGCAATGCCTTGTAGTAGGTCCTGCGGGTCACTGGGAAGTTGTCGCTATTGTTTGTAACCCCGCACCGCTCGTATACGCTGCCCGAAGCCAGGCAGGCGCGCGACGGCCCGCAGACCGGGGAATCGACCACGGCGTTCGGGAACGACAGTCCGCGCCGGAACAGGCTTTCGAGATTGGGCGTCGGGACCGGCACGGCGCTGTTCCACTGCACCCAGTCAGAGCGGTGCTGGTCCGGGAAGAAGAACAGGACGTTGGGGCGGGTTGCGTTGCGCGGGCCGGGCTGTGTCTGGCACCCTGCCAGCGCGGATAGCCCGCTGGCCCCGGCTAGGAAGGCTCGACGGGTGGGTTGCATAGCGCTGCCAGTATACGCCCGCCGGCGTGCCGTGCCGCCTACGCGAATGCCGGATCTATAACCTGCGCGAGCCTTCGGGCGCAACCCCGGCAGGCGTCGGAGAACGCTTCGCGAGTTTCTCGACTCTGGCCCTTCCTCCGGCGGAGGAACGATTGAGGCGGCCGCCGGACAGTGCCCCACTCGGCACAAGGCAGCGCTCGGGGGAGGTAGGGCGGCCGCGTTCCCTGATCCCCGAGATCCCGGATCAGTGGCGGTCGCGTACGGAGCGCTCTCTTACAGGAACGGCCCAGCAACGGATGCTGGGGGACTCAGCTCGACTCGTTCCGGGCCGGAACGAACCGGGACCCTTCCCTGCGAACCCTCCTGCTAATTCTGCCGCGGCCTCTGGGCCAGGCCCAGCAGTACTGCTCCCTCGAAAGCCTTCGAGTCGGCCCCTGCCGCCTTGACCTCTTCGAGGTTGGTCTTCTGCTCGGCGTTCAGCACTGCCATAAGCTTCGCGGCGATCCCCGCGCGCCAATCCCTGCGGGCCCGCCCTTGGGTGCCTTCTGGAGGCCTCTCCCTGCGAATCTCTCGGATCTTGGCGACCTGATCCTGGTCCAGACCGATCGCCTTGACTGCCTCGATGATAGCCTCGCGCCGCTGCTGGGCCTTCTGGTTGGCCTGCCCGTAGGCGGTCACGGACATCACCAGCAGCGCGAACGCTGCAATGATGAACCGCTTTCTGTGAATCATAGTCTGGTCCTTCCTCCTGTGTGGGATACAACAGCCTCGCTAGTTCCGCTTTTCAGCGGATCGGAGAGCCCGTTTATTCTAGCTTCCGTGTCGGCAGTCAAGGCCAGACCCGGGAGGGTAGGTGCTGAAGAGGTGAAGGGGTTGCATTTGTGACCAGATTGCGCAGCTGAATCGAGGGTTGAGAAGCGTACAACTCATGCGGCGGGCTCGAGTTG
>JAJEHF010000184.1 GCA_022823865.1 Bryobacterales bacterium | reverse complement strand
GGTGGGGGCTTGGGGCAGTTGGTCCGGTGCGAGGAACATCGGGATCTGCCCGGGCTTGCGGGTACCCATCGCCATGACTATGATTTTATCGAAGTCTGATCTAGATTTGTTGGGATTTCAGTCGACTTTTACCACAGGCTGATAGGGAGCCGTCTCCCCACTTTGTGACCGATGATTCCCAGCAGCGACCATCCTGTCGTCGCTGGCTGTTTGGCCGCGCTGGCCAGACATAGCGGCCAGACCTCTGGCGATGGGGTACTCGGTCGCGCCCACTTCCAACTACAATGTTGACGTGACGGCTGATCGGACTGAAGGTGTCGCAAGGGCTGTCCCGGCGCTTTTCTTGGGGCTGGCGCTTCTCGGCCCGGCCGGGGTGCAAGGCACAGCGGACGATGCCGGGATCGAGCACTTCGAGAAACGGGTCCGGCCGCTGCTAGCGGAGAACTGCTACAGCTGCCACAGCGCCGAGGCGCCGAGCGTGTTCGCCAACTTGCGGCTGGACAGCCGGGCAGGCCTGTTGCGCGGGGGCGACTCCGGTTCGGCCGTGGTGCCGGGCGACTCATCCGCCAGCCTGCTGTTGCGCGCCGTTCGAGGTCAGGCCAAGGCCTTGATGCCTCCCACGGGACAACTGAGCGAGGAAAAGATCGCAGACCTCGCAACATGGGTCGACGCAGGTGCGCCGTGGCCCGATGAGCAGGCTCCGGGCCTGCCCGACCCTAGCGAAGCTTTCGATCTAGAGCGGCGGAGGCAGGAGCACTGGGCGTGGCGACCCGTCAGGGCAGAGTCGCCTCCCGTAGTTTCGGACACGGACTGGCCGAAGTCCGCCGTGGACCGGTTTGTCCTGGCCAAGCTGGAGAGTGCGGGTCTGGACCCGGCCCCGCCCGCTGATCGCTACACGCTGTTGCGGCGGCTTTCGTTTGCGCTGACCGGCCTGCCGCCCACGCCTGCGGAAATCGCGGCATTCCAGGCAGACGACTCGCCGCGGGCAGTTTACACGGTCGTGGAGAGGCTGCTGGCATCGCCGCATTTCGGCGAACGGTGGGCCCGGCATTGGATGGATCTCTTCCGTTACACGGAATCCCACGGTAGCGAGGGAGACCCCGACCTGCCGGACGCGTGGCGCTACCGGGACTACCTGATCCGTGCGCTGAACGCCGATGTTCCGTACGACCAACTCGTCCGGGAGCATATCGCCGGGGACCTGTTGCCGCAGCCGCGCCTGAATTCCGAGCGAGGCTTGAATGAATCACTGATCGGCACGGCCAACTACCGCATGATCGAGCACGGATTCCAGCCGGTGGACCCTTGGGAGGACCGGGTCAAGTGGACCGACAATCAGATCGATGTGGTCTCCAAGGCGTTCCAAGGGCTGACGGTGTCGTGCGCGCGATGCCACGACCACAAGTTCGACGCGATCAGCCAGCGAGACTACTACGCCTTGTTCGGCGTCTTGGCCAGTGCGCGGCCTGTACAGCGAGCCGTGGACACGCAGGACGTGCTGCGCACGAATATGGACGCGCTGCGCGAGAGCAAGGCGGGGGTCAAGGATGCTCTGGCCGCGCTGTGGCTGGACGCGGCCGATCGCCTGCCGGCACGGCTCCAGGGCGGGGACCAGGCATTCCAGGCGGTCCTTGAAGCCGCGGCTTGCGAGCCAGACAGCCCCCTATACGCCTGGCTGCAGCTGGCGGGTCGCAGCGGCGCGGAGTTTCGGGATGCTTGGCGGCGGATGGCGCAAGAGCAATCCCGCCTGAGCGAGTCGCGCAAGCGATTCAACAGGGAGAACTTCCAGGCCATCTGGCGGCCGGGGCGGGAGCTCGCGGGCTGGGAGCGCATCGGCACCGGCCTAGAGGGCGGCCCCAGCGCGGCCGGTGAGTTCTCCATCGTGCCGCAAGGGGAGAGGATCGTCGAGGGCGTCTACGCACCAGGGGTCTATTCCGGACTGCTGTCGCGGCGCCACAACGGCGTGTTGCAGACGCCGCGTTTCAAGATCGACACCGACTTCATCAGTTTTCTCGTCCAAGGCTCGGGCTTCAGCGTCGTAAGGCTGATCGTCGAAAACTACGCCGTGCCGCGCGGCGGCATCTACTGGCAGCGCTACTCTCCCAAGCGGGACGAGCCGGTCTGGGAAGGCTGGAGCACGAAGTACTGGAAGGGCTTCAGTGCCTATCTGGAGTTCGCCACGATGCAGGACTCGACCAACTTCGCGCTCGATCGCGAGGATGCTAGGAAAAACCCGAGGCCGAAACCGCTAGGCGACGGCCGCTCCCACTTCGGCGCCCTGGCCGTTGCCTTCCATGACGACGAGACGAAGCCGAGGACGGTTGATGTTCCCATCAACTACCTGCTGGAAGGGCCCGCGCCTGCGTCGGCCGCGGAGCTGGCTGGCCTCTACGCCAGTCGGCTGCGCGAGGCGGTACAGGCATGGCGCGACGGTACCATCACACCGCCGCAAGTCGCTTATCTGGACGCCTTTGTCCGCATGGACCTGCTGCCCGCCTCGCTGGGCCGCTCCGAGCGTCTTGATGCGTTAGTGCGTGACTACCGACGGCTAGAGGACGAAGTTCCCGTCTATCGGCGAGCGCCAAGCGTGTTGGACGAGGAGGGGCCGGACCAGCGCTTGTTGGTGCGCGGCAGCCACAAGGACCTCGGCGATCCGGTGCCGCGGAGATACTTGGAGGCACTTGGCAGCGAGCCATACGCCGAACCGGCCACCGCCCGCTTGCGGCTGGCGGACGAGATCGCGGATGCGCGGAACCCGCTGACCGCGCGGGTCATGGTGAACCGGGTATGGGCGCACCTGTTCGGGCACGGCCTGGTGTCCACGGTCGACAATTTCGGGCGTGTGGGCAGCGCCCCCTCGCACCCCGAACTCCTCGATTACCTAGCTGACCGGTTCGTAAAGGACGGCTGGTCTATCAAGCAGCTGATCCGTCGCTTGGTGCTGACCTCGACTTACCAAGCCGACAGCGCGCCATCGCAAGCAGCGTCCAGTGCGGATCCGGGGAACACGCTGTGGCAGCACATGCCGGTGCGCCGCCTCGAAGGCGAAGCGATCCGTGACAGCCTGTTGGCGATATCAGGGCGATTGGAGCCTGGCGGGCCCGGGCCGTCGATCAATGTCTACTACGCATTCGCAAAAGGCAAGACAAAGGGCGACCGCGAGAAGGGTCCGCTGGACGGGCAGGGCCGTCGTAGCGTCTACCAAGAGATCCGCCGCAATGCGCACAATCCCTTCCTCGAAGTGTTCGACCAGCCGAAGCCGTCCTCCACTCGCGGCACGCGGGACGTCACGAACGTGCCTGCACAGTCGCTGACGATGCTGAACAGCCCGCTGGTGATTTCGCAAGCGCAGCTGTGGGGCGAGAAGCTGGCCGAGACCGCCGAGCCTCTCTCGGCCAGAGTCAGGGGCATGTTCCTCAGCGCGCTGGGGCGCCCGCCCGCGCCGCTGGAGCTGGATCGCAGCCTCGGCTATCTGGGCGACCGTCCCGGCGCGGCCGAGTGGGCCGATCTGGCGCACTCGATCTTCAACCTCAAGGAATTCCTCTACGTCCGCTAGCCCACCCGGTACCGGACGACTCGAATTCGGCATGGATGCCCGTCGAGAGCAGGCTGCCGCAACGCGGCCGATCCTAGGGGTTGGCGGCTTGGTCTTTGAACAAGACCAGGTACTGCTAGTGCGGCGCGGCGCGCATCCGGCCAAGGGCGCTTGGTCGATTCCCGGCGGCAAGCTGCGTCTCGGGGAGTCCATCGCCGATGGCGTGGCGCGGGAGCTGCTGGAGGAGACCGGCCTGATCGTCGAGGTGGGCCAATTCGTAGCCGTTTACGAGCGCCTGCCGCGACCCGGCGCGGTTGGTGACGACGCGCACTACGTCGTGCTGGACTATATCTGCAGGGCCACCGGCGGGCTGCTGCGTGCAGGAGACGATGCGGACGAAGCGGGCTGGTTCCCCCTTCGCGATCTTGCAAGGCTCCATCTCACGCCCGGAGCGGCTGCGGTGATTCGCAAGGGACACGCCCTAGTGACCGGTTCCCGACTCTCCACGTAGGTGCCATGCTCCCAAACCCCTACGAAGCGCTCGAGTTCACCAAGGTCGTCGAACTGCTCGGCCGCTATGTGGCCAGCCCGCTGGGGACCGCTAGGTTGGAGCGCCTGCTGGCCGAGCCGAGGATGGCATCGGCCGAATCGGCCGAGCAAGACCTCGAGATCGTCGGCGAGGCGGCGGAATGGCTCCGCTCGGCTGGCGTGGCGAATCAACGCGGTGTCCCTCCGCTGCCGCGCTTCAACGGCGTCGAAGACGTGGGCGAGGCAGTCGGGCGACTCTCGGCCGACGGTGTTTCCCTTGATGCTTCCGAGATCCGGGCGATTCTGTCGGTGCTCGACGCGGCTCAGCGGATTCGGCTCGCGTTGCTGGCGGCTGGGGAGGAGCGACCGCGCCTGCGCATGGCAGGGGAGGAAATACCCGACCTGAGACCGTTGGTTGCCCAGCAGTCCGGCAAGATCCTGCCCAACGACGAGATCTCTAGTCTCGCCAGCACGGCACTGTCCAAGCTCCGCCGCCAGCTCGAGCGGCAGCGGCAGCTAGTCGAGACTTCACTGGACCGCTTCGTGCGCAAGCACTCGGCCTCGGGCATGCTCCAAGAGCGATACGTCACCATGCGCAACGGCCGCACCGTGGTGCCCGTAAAGGCCGAGTGGAAGGGCCAGGTCGACGGCATCGTGCACGGAGCCAGCGGCTCCGGCCAGACCGCGTTCGTGGAGCCGCTGGACACGATCGTTCAGAACAACCGCCTGGTGCGCCTGCGCGAGGACGAACAGCGCGAGATCCTGCGCATCTTGCGCGAGATGAGCGCGGCGCTGCGGGCCGAGCGGGCGGCCATCGTCGCGACGCTGGCAGCGCTGGGCGAGCTCGACTACGTGTTCGCGCGGGGGCGATTCGCCCACGAGTTCGCCTGCTGCCTGCCGACCTTCAGCGATTCCTCGGAGGCGCGGATCGTCCTCACCGAGGCGCGGCACCCCCTGCTGCAGGATCTGCTGGCGCAAGACCGCCGCCGTCCGGTGCCCATGAGCCTGCGATTGGACGGGAAGCGCCGTGCCCTGATCGTCAGCGGTCCCAATGCGGGCGGCAAGACAGTCGTGCTCAAGACCCTGGGAGTGCTCTCTGCCATGGCGCAAGCCGGCATTCCAGTACCGGCCGAAGAGGCCGAGTTTCCCTGGTTCGACCAGATTCTGGCTGACATCGGCGATGCGCAGTCGATTGCCGAGAGCCTCAGCACGTTTTCCGCCCATGTGTCGAAGCTGACGGGGATGCTGCAGAGCGCGTCTCCGCGAACACTGGTTGTGCTGGACGAGCTCGGCACCGCGACAGACCCCGAGGATGGCGGGGCACTGGCGGTCGCGGTCGTGGAGAGACTGCTCGAGTCCGGCGGTTTCGTCGCGATCTCGACGCACCTGCCCGAACTGAAGATGTTCGGCACCAGCGCCCGGGGCGTCGTCACTGCCGCCATGGGATTCGACGATGCCCGACAGCGGGTCACGTATCGCCTCCAGAGCGGAATCCCCGGCCAGTCTGCCGGGATCGAGATGGCCTCTCGTTTCGGCCTGCCGAAGGAAGTCGTCGAGCGGGCGCTTGCTCTCAAGGGCCGTGCCCACGAGCAGTCTGCCAAGTACCTTGCCGAACTGCGCAAGCAAGCCGAGGAGTACGACCGGCTGGTGCAGCAGACGCGCGAGCGATCCAAAGAGCTGAACCAACGCAAGAGGCAGCTCGAGCAAGAAGCAGGAGCTCGCGAACGCGAGCTCAAGGCTGAAGCGGAGGCCCGCATCGAGAGACTGGTGGCCAAGCTGGAGAAGCGCTTCCGCGGGGCGCTGGACGCCGCCATCGCGCGGGTGCAGCCGTCCGTGCCGCGCAAGGGGGAGCGAGCTCAGGCCCGGCGGGCCGCGCAAGACGTCGCAGCGTTCCGCCGCGCCGTCAGCGCCGAGGTGGCGGCCGCGCTGGGTAGCAGGGCAGCCGAAGCCCTCGCCGCTGGCGAGCAGGAATTCGAGCCCGGCGCCAAGGTGCGCCTAGTGTCGATGGGCACGACGGGCGAAATCGTGCGGCGCTTGGAGAACGGGCGCTGGGAAGTGCTCGCGGGCGCGTTGCGGCTGCAGGTCGCGGGCGAGGACGTCGTCCCGCTAGACGAAGAGACCGACCGGCCTTCCAGGCTGCCCGACGGAGTCAGCCTCAAGACCGTTGCGCACGACGGCAGCTTGCCGGCGGAAATCAACGTGATCGGCAAGACCGCGGACGAGGCCCTCTCTGACGTAGACAAGTACTTGGACCGGGCCGTGCTGGCCAACCGATCGAAGCTGCGCGTGGTGCACGGCTTTGGCAAGGACGTCCTGCGCCGCGAACTGTGGAAGATGTTCTCGCGGCACGTGCATGTCACCAAGTACTACCAAGCCGAGCAGCACGAGGGGGGAGCCGGGGCGACCATCGTGGAAGTCGGCGATGGCTGACTTCTCACGCCATCGGCCCGCTTGCGCCGCTCGGGGATCTGTCGCTAACGGCGTCTGCCGGCTCGCGCCGGGACCGCCCCTGCGCAAGTGCTAGAATGGCCATTCGCCGCGCGCGGTCAACGCGTGCGGGCCGTTATGCTTCCTGGCTTCCTCTTTTCTGAATCCACCGTGCAAGAGAGCGGCTCCGGAGAGCCGGTCGAGATCGCTTCGGGCGGCGGCCGGGCGCTGCTTTCGCTGGGCATTACCGAAATCGTCGAGCAGCAGAGCCTCGACGTGTGCGTGCGGGGCTCCGTCGATGGCGAGGAGTGGATCGAGGAGCCGCTGCGCGCGTTCCCCCAGAAGTTCTACGCCGGAGTCTGGCAGTTGCTCTTCGACCTGGACGCCAACCCGGACGTGCGCTTCCTCAGGGTTGACTACAAGGTGGCGCGCTGGGGCGTGGGCTCGCAGGTTGCGAAATTCAAGTTTTACGTCTTCGCCGAGCCGTTCGGCGGATGAGCGCCGCCGCTTCCGGCTTACGCGCGACCCCTGCGGCTAAGGACAGCTTCTCTCGCCTCGTCCTTTTCAATCGCCTTGCGCTTCTCGTCGCGCTTGTCGTAGAGCTGCTTGCTCTTGGCGAGGGCGATCTCGCACTTGATGCGCCCGTTTGACGCGTAGACCTTGGTCGGGATCAGCGTTAGCCCCTTCTGCTGGACCTTGGCCGCCAGCCGGTCGATCTCCCTGCGGTGCAGCAGCAGCTTGCGCATGCGCACGGGCTCGGCGTTGCCGACCGTGGCGTGAGTGTACGCGCTGATATGGGCGTTATGCAGCCAGATCTCGCCGTTGCGCACGCTCGCATACGCGTCGGCGAGCTGGATCTTGCCGGCACGACACGACTTGACCTCGGCGCCGGTGAGCACCATGCCGCTCTCGAAGGTCTCTTGGAGCGTGAATAGCCGGCGCGCCCGGCGGTTTTCCGCGAACACATTGCTCCCCGATCGCTTCGGCTTGGACATTCCACGTTACGGCCCGTCGCATCGTCATTACTTCAGAGCGGCCTGACGATGCGCACCCGGACCCTATACTCCAGCATGCCACCAATGCGACCGGGGCGCTTGGGCGCGGTGGCGGTGCTGCTTGTCTCGCTCGTGGCGGTCGACGCGGCCGCGGCAGCCTCCCGCAAGGCAAGGGGCCTGTATAGCCGGGGAGTCGCGGCGGAGGCGGCGGGCGATTTCGACAAGGCGTTGGAAATGTATAGCTTGGCCAGCCAAGAGTCGCCGCGCGATAGCCGCTTTACGCTGGCCGAGCGCCGGATGCGCTTCGTGGCCGGGCAGGCTCATGTGAGCGTGGGCCTGGACTTGCGCCAGCAGGGACTGCTCGAGGAGGCGCTGACCGAGTTCGAGCGGGCGTTCGCAATTGATCCCGCATCCAGCATTGCCGCGCAAGAGCGGCGCAGGACCATCGAACTGCTCGAGAGGCGGGATGCCCCTGCAGGGGAAGCGTTCCCGGCGGCGCAGCAGAGCGCGCTCGAAGAGGCCCGATTCGAACGGGCGCAAATGGTGGGGTCGATCACCGAGCCCGCCGATCTGGTGCCGCTTTCCACCGAGCCGATCAACCTGATGCTGAAAGAGCAATCGAAGATCGTCTTCGAGACGATCGGCAAGCTTGCTGGGATCAACGTGCTGTTCGATCCCGACTTCTCCGACAGCGAAGTGGAGATCGAGATCCGCAATGCCACCCTGCCCGAGGCTCTGGACTACGTCGGCCTGCTCGCGAAGGCGTTTTGGAAGCCTGTCACGCACAACACGGTGATGGTGGCCAACGACAACCCCAACAAGCGGCGGGAGTTCGAAGACGAGGTGATCAAGACGGTCTACCTGACGAACCTCTCGACCCAGCAGGACCTCGCCGAGGTGACGACCGCGATCCGCGGGGTGACTGATCTGCGACGGCTGTTCACGGTGGCCTCCATGAACGCCATGGTGATCCGCGGCAGCCGTTCCAAGGTCGCTATCGCCGAGAAGATCGTCCACGACATGGACAAGCCCAAGCCCGAGGTGGTTGTTGACGTGTTGGTGCTGGAGACCAGCAAGTCCACGAAGCGCACGCTCGGCCTCGCGCCGACCTCGCCCGGCGGCAAGGGCTTGCAGTTCCCGATCGGCTACACGGGCGCCGACGCTGGCGGGATCGCGCTGAATCGCTTCGGCGATGTTGGCGTGGGAAGTTGGTCGACCGTCTTGCCCGGCTTCCAGCTCACGGCACTATTTAGCAACTCGCAAACCGAGTTGCTCCAGTCCCCAAGAGTGCGCACCGCTGACAACCACCAGGCAGACCTGCGCATCGGCGACCGCATCCCGATCGCCACCGGCAGCTTTCAGCCCGGGGTCGGCGGCGTGGGCATCAATCCGTTGGTGAACACCCAGTTCACCTACACCGACGTCGGCGTGAACGTCTCGCTGACTCCCAAGATCCACGCGAACCGCGAGGTCTCGATGCATGTCGAAGTCGAGATTTCCAACGTGCGCGATTTCGTCGACATCGGCGGAATCTCGCAGCCTGTCATCGGCCAGCGCACGATCCAGCATGACATCCGCGTGCAGGAGGGCGAGGCCAGCGTCATCGGCGGCCTGAACCAGTCACAGATCTTCACGACCAGGGCTGGCGTGCCGTTCCTCAGCGAGATTCCCGTGATTGGCAAGCTCTTCAGCGACGAGGACGTGCAGCGTTCCGAGAGCGAGATCCTGCTGGTTCTGATTCCCCATATCGTGCGGATGCCGGGCATCGAACAGAGCAACTTGCGGGCGATCGCGTCCGGCACGGACCAAAAGTTCGAGTTGCGCTACGAGCAGCAGGGCAACGGCCAGCCGGCGCTGGGAGTTGAGCCCGGCGACCCTGCCGCAGTTCGCTCCGAGCAAGCGCCGCCACCCGACCCTGCGGCTACACCCCAACCCGAACCAGAGGCGGCGGAGCCGCAGCCAAGTGACGACGCCACGCCGTCCACACCCGCGACGGATACGCCCCAGCCTCAACCTGATCGCCCCGAAGATCCCGATGCCGCCGAGGTGCCGGCCCCCCAAGGTCCGCGGCTGAGCTTGGAGCCGGAAATGGCAGTGATTCCGGTCGACCAGCGGGCCACCCTCTCCGTGGTGGTCGGCGATGCCGTCGAACTGGCCAGCATGCCCCTGCGCGTTCAATACGATCGGGAGAAGTTGCGCCTGGTCGGGATCGAGAGAGGACCGTTTCTTGCCGGCGATGACGCCAGCGACATCATTTTCTCGCGCAGCATCAGGCATGCCAACGGGCTGGCGGCTGTCAACATCTCGCGCTTTCCCGGGGCGGGCGGCGCCGACGGCGAAGGGGTGCTCGTCACGCTGACGTTCGAAGGTCTCGCACCCGGCGCGGCACAGCTCCGGGTGACCGCGAACGCTCCTCGCGACGCATCCAACCGCACCTTGGATGTCCAGCCGCTGGAAACCGAGGTCACAGTCGAGTAGGAGCCTATGCGCGCGCAGCGAAGGACCGGGCGCTGGACGCGACGAGTGGCGCGGCAACTTGCGCCAAGCTCGGGCGAGACCGGCCTAACCTTGATCGAGCTGATCGTGGCGTTCAGCCTGATGCTGATCCTCTCCACGATGGCCGTGCCCGTGGCGCGGGTCAAGGTACAGAGGGAAAAGGAGCGCCGCCTGCGCTCGGCGCTGACCGAAATCCGTGTGGCTATCGACCGCTACAAGGACATGGCAGACAAAGGCAGGCTGGGCCAGCTAGATCCCAACAACCACGGCTATCCCACGAGCTTGGAAGAACTCGTCGAAGGCGTCGAAGTCGGCCCGATGTCGGGCGGACTGCCGACAGGCGGCATGGGCCAGGGCATGCCCGGCATCGGCCTGGAACCCTCGCGTTCACTGGGAAGCCGCCCGAATCCGATGGGCGGGATCGGATCGCGGCGCCCGACCGGGTCCCAGATCGGCAGCGGCGGCGCATTCGGGGGCGATCGTTCTCAGCAAGGCGAATTCGGTGACATGCCCGAGGATCCGCTGGCAATGGACGACGAGCCGCAGGCCATTCGCTTCTTGCGCTCGATTCCGGTGGACCCGATGACTGGGAGGAGCGAGTGGGGCCTGCTGTCGGTGTCGGACAATCCGCAGGGCCGGAGCTGGAGTGGCCGCAACGTGTTTGACGTCTACTCGTTGAGCCAGGGCATCTCGCTCGACGGCACGAGGTACAGCGAATGGTAGGCCGCGCACTGGCTCCTCCCGCCGAGGCTCGTGCGGGTTTCACCCTCTTGGAGATGATGGTCGTGCTGACGATCATCGTCACGATCGTGTCGATCGCCGTCCCCTTCTACTCCTCGGCAATCGTCAGGGCGCGGGAAAGCGTGCTTCGCTCGAACCTGCTCACGATCCGGTCCGTGATTGACCAGTACACCTACGACAAGGAAATGCCGCCCCAGTCACTCGCGGACTTGGTTGACGAGGGCTACCTGCGCGAAATCCCGATCGATCCCATCACCAATTCTCGCGACACCTGGGAGTTGATCAACGAGACCGGCCCGACCGGCGAGTCCGGCCTGTTCGACGTGCGCAGCGGTTCGGACAAGACGTCGCTGGCGGGCACTCCTTACAACGAGTGGTAGCGGGCGCACCGATACGCGCGCGGCCGCGAAATTCCCCGGACCGGCCACTTGTACAATGAGCCATGCGGAGGCGGCAATGAGTCAATTCGTCAAGGGCATGCTGGTCGGCATCGCGCTCGCAGTCGCGGCGGGCCTGAGCTTTGTCGTCCTGCTGGCTCTGGTGATCTCCCAGAGCGACTCCACCGAGATCGGGCCGGATTCGGCCGTCGTGGTATCGCTCAGCGGGGACATTCCTGAGTACATCGACTGGAACCTGCCCGACTACCTGAGCTTCGACAAAGCGGGAAAAGCCACCCTCTTCGATCAGGTCCGGGCGATTCGCCGGGCTGCGGAAGACGATCGCATCAAGGCCTTGGTCCTGCAGTGCGACGGATCGCGCGCGGGCTGGGCCAAAGCGCAGGAACTGCGCTGGGCGATCGAAGCCTTCAAGGAGTCTGGCAAGCCGGTCTGGGCGTTTCTGGAATTGGCGGGCCGCGAGGACTACTACATCGCTGCGCTCGCCGATCGAATCGTGATCCAGCCCGAGAGCTACCTCTCGCTGAGCGGACTGCGCTTGGAAATCATGTTCTTCAAGGGCGCGCTGGACAAACTGGGAGTGGAAGCGGAGCTGATCCGCACCGGCCGCTACAAGAGTGCTGGCGAACCGTACTCGCGCGAAGAGATGTCGCCGGAGTGGCGCCAGGTGCTGGACGAGATGCTGGACGAGTTCTACGCCCAGTTGCTCGATGGCATCGCCGCCGGGCGCGGCCAGGATGCGGCGCACTGGCGGGCCGTGGTGGACGAAGGGCCGTTCGCGGCGGCCGAGGCTCGCGAGCACGGCCTCAGCGATGCGGTGCTCTACAAGGACGAGTTCTACGAGGAACTCAGCGAGGCCGTCGAAGTTGAGGAGATCGACCGCGTCGCGATGTCAACCTACGCCAGAGAGTCGGCCGTCGGCCGTTCTCGCGGCCCGAAGATCGCCATGGTGCACGCGTCGGGGACGATCTATAGCGGCTACTCCGATCCGACGCCGTTCGGGGGCCCGTCCGGAACTCTCGCATCGGGCGACTTCATCGCGCAGATCGACTCCATTCGCGAGGACGAGAGCGTCGATGGGGTGATTCTGCGCATCGACTCGCCCGGTGGTGACGCCATCGCATCGGAGCAAATGCTCCACGCGGTGCGTCGGCTGGGCCAAGAGAAGCCGGTGGTGGTTTCCATGGCGAACGTGGCCGCTTCAGGCGGCTACTACATCGCCGCTGTGCCCGATGTGCCGATCTTGGCCTATCCGGGCACGTATACCGGGTCAATCGGCGTCTTCACGATCCGGTTGAATCTCCGTGACCTGTACAACAAGCTCGGCATTACCAAGGAGATCCTCAGCCGGGGCCAGTTCACCGCGATCGAATCGGACTACGGTCCCATGACCAGTGCCGAGCGGGCGAAGTTGCGCGGATACGTCGACTCGATCTATGAGACTTTTGTCAACCGGGTCGCCGAGGGCCGCGGAGACGATGCCGAGTCCATAGCCGAGTTGGCCGAAGGGCGGGTCTGGATCGGCTCGCAAGCTGAGAAGAACGGGCTCGTGGACTCGCTGGGCGGCTACTTGGACGCGGTGGAGCGAGTCAAGGAGATCGCCGAGATCGATCCCGACGAGACGGTCAGGATCGTCACCTACCCCGAGCGGCGCTCCATGCTGGAGTCGCTGATGTCCGGCGACCTCTCGGCTGCGGCAGCTCGCTCGCTCGTGCCGCGAGAGCTAGGTGCAGCCAAACGTGCTGTCAGCGAGCTGGAACGCATCGCCAATAGGCTGAGCGACGGTGCCATGTACATGGCGCCGTTCGAGATCTCAGTGCAGTAGACCGCCGGTTCGGGAACGGTGCCCGAGGCTAGGCCTGCCAGGTGCGACGATACAATGGCTCCAATGGCACGGTGCCGGAGCGTTGCCGGGACGGCCGGAAGGGGGACACGACTTGAACGTACAAGCCACGCAGCTGCGTCCGGGCATGGTGATTCGCCATAACGGCGATATTTGCACCATTCACAAGACCGAGCACAGGACCCCGGGCAACAAGCGGGGCTTCGTCCAGGCAAAGATGCGCAACCATCGCTCGGGAGCGATGGTGGAGTTGAAGTTCTCCTCGGAAGATTTCGTGCCAAAGGTCATGCTCGTGTCGCAGGAGATGCAGTACCTGTATTCCGATGGCGGCAGCTACCACCTGATGAATACCGAGAACTACGAGCAGATCGAACTCTCGGCGGAGCAACTCGGCAGCCAAGTGAACTACATGATCCCGGACACGGTGGTAAGGGTGCAGTTCATGGACGGCGTGCCGTTCAACCTAGACCTGCCTGCGGCCGTAGATTTGGAAGTCGTCGAGACCGAGCCTGCCATCAAGAGCGCCACCGTCACCAATGTCACCAAGCCGGCCAAGACCGAGACGGGACTGGTGGTGCAGGTGCCGCAATTCATCAAGGAAGGCGAGTCGATCCGCGTCAACACGGCGGATGGCAGCTACTTGGGGCGGGCTTGAAGACTAACCTGCCGTCGGTCAGGCCTGTCCAAGCGCCGCCGCCACTTCCTTGACGCCGGTCATGACTGTCCAGTCGTCGTATGGGCGGCCGATCAACTGCACTCCGATCGGTACGCCACTGCTTGACGTGGCGACCGGGATCGTGGCTGCGGGAGCGCCGAGCACGTTGACCACTTGGCTGTAGACGAAGGCGTTGGGGTACGTGACTTCTTCGCCATCGATAGTCCATCGCCGCTCCCCGTGGCGGAAGGACGGGATGGCGGCGACAGGGCAGAGCAGGAACGTGTACCTATTCATCAACTCCCGGAACTTGCTGCGCAACTGGTCCTGGGCAACCCAGCCCAAGAGAAGATCTTCGTAGGTAGTCGCCGCGGCTTCGCGGTCCGTCGCCATGGCCTCGTACGACAGCGGATGAAGGCGATAGCCCTCCGGCACCGATCCTTCGATGAGCGTCCTGAGGCACTTTCCGAACAAGAGCCACCAGATGCTGGGCGCACGTTCCAGTCCGGTAGGCTCGATGCGCTCCATCTGGAATCCCCGTTCCTGCATTGCCGTTACTGTGGTCTGGATTGCAGCTCGGGTCTCCGCAGTCACAGGGGTGTTCCAAGCATGGTCGAACCACCCAACTCGGCACTCCCGAATGATCTCTTCGGGATGCCACATTGGCACGAATTCCGGCACGCAGGAGATATCGTCCGAGTGCCGGGCGAATGTTATCGTCGCGAAGAATCTGAGGTCCTCAGCTGTCCGCGTCAGCGGCCCCACAGCGGCCAGCGTCACGGAAGGTCCGGCGACGGACGGCCAGTGACCCGTGCGGGGAATCACACCCGGCGTTGCTTTGAATCCGTACAGTCCGCAGAAATGTGCCGGAACGCGCACTGACCCGCCGGCGTCGCTGCCAAAGCTGCCCGCTGAGAGCTGCCCCGCCACCGCAGCAGAGCAGCCGCCGCTGGAACCTCCTGGGGTGAAATCCAGGTTCAGCGGGGAGCGAGTCCTGCCGTAAATGGCATTGTCCGTTTCGTAGGCCATCAAGAACTCGGGCACATTCGTGGTGCCGAGGACAATCGCTCCCTCGTGCTTCAAGACCGAGACAAGCGGTGCATCCGCTCGTGCCACTTCGCCGAGGCGCAGCCTGGTCCCGCATTCTTGGCGGAAACCTTCGGCGGCGATCGAACTCTTGATGGTGATAGGAACTCCCGTGAGCCCGCCCAGCGGGCCCCGGTTCCCACGTAGACAGGCGTCGGTTTGAGCGGCCCGCTCCAAGGCGCTCTCCGCTTGAAGGTCAGTGATAGCGTTGATCTTTGGATTCAGTTCGTTTGTCCTTTTCAGGTGAGCCTCGACCACCTCCGTAGCGGTCACCTCTCTCTTGCGGACGAGTTGCGCAAGCCGAGTTGCTGCGAGGGCCGTGAGTTCGGACATACACTCACAGGCTAGCAACGCGATCCGATGGACTCTTGACCGGCGCTGACACGCTGTAGCGAGGCATACAGTACCTGCCTGCCAGCGACGGTCCCGGCAGTTGAGCCGCCTTGTGCGGTCTGCCCGAGCCTCTTTGGTGCGCCGAGAAATACGATGAGGTCATTCGTGACCGGCATCGCTATCCTAGTGACCATGCTGAGACCGACTTTCGCAACGCTTGCCCTGGCCTCGCTCGTTGCGTGCGGGACGCCGGAGCCGCCGGCAGAGCAGCTATTCAACGGCGCCGACCTCACCGGTTGGCGTCACGTCGGACGGGGGGAGTTCGTGGTCGAAGACGGCGCGCTGAAGACCGCCGGCGGCATGGGACTGCTAGTCTACGACGGCAAAGAGATCGGCAATGCCGTGCTGCGCGTTGTCTATAAGCCGGATACTCCCGAGTCGAATGCCGGAGTGTTCATTCGAGCGCCGGAGAAACCCCATGACCCGTGGTTCGCCGTGCACAAGGGCTACGAAGTGCAAATCGAAGACCCCGCCGACGAGTTTCACCGCACGGGCTCGATTTACTCACTCTCTCCGGCGGCTGAGTTTCCAGCGAGCGAGGATGGCTGGAACACGATGGAGATCGCACTTGACGGGCAGGTCACCCGGATCTCGGTCAACGGCCGGGTGGTCAACGAGTTTGATGGCACTCAGGAAGTGCCGGAGCGCAAGAGATGGTTCGAGCCCCAACGGGGCCCGCGCCCGGACTCAGGCTACATCGGCCTGCAGAACCACGACGAGAAGTCGGTCGTGCGCTTCCGCGAGGTCAGCGTTCGGCCTCTTTCGGACTGACGCCGCGACCGGCGCTGGCTAGCCCGCCATCTGGCGCCGTGTGACTCGTGCGCGCAGTTGCCCCACGCCCTCGATGCGGGCCTCCACAGTGTCGCCGGGCTTGATCCGTGCGCCCTTCGGGCAGCCCGTGGAGAGAATGTCTCCCGGCTCGAAGGTCATCACCCGGGAGTGGAAGGCCGCGAGATTGAACGGCCGGTGCCGCATGTTCGAGACGAAGTCTCGCGAGAACACCTCGGAATTGTGGATGGTCTGCACCTCGAGCGCGTTGACATCGTCGATCTCGTCGGCGGTGACGATGACCGGTCCGAAGGAAAAGAACGTGTCGAAGCTCTTGGAGCGCTGCAGGTAGCGGGTGTTGCGGGCCAAGATGTCCAGCGCGGTCATGTCGAGCGTGGTGGTATAGCCGAAGAGCACGCCGGGCACCTCTTCGAGTGGCACGTCCCGGCAGCGCTTGCCGAACACCAACGCCAATTCGCCCTCGGCGTCGACGTCGGACGTCAGATCTTCGGGCGGCAGCTCGATCGCGCCGCCGGGCTCGAAGAACGAGGAGGACGGCTTCATGAAGCTGCCGGGCTCGTCCGGCTGGACCTCACTCAGGTCCTCGGCGTGGGAGCGGTAGTTGAGGCCGATGCACCACACCTTCCCGGGATTTGCGTACGGGATGCGCAGGCGAACATCCTGCAGCGGGATCTCCGCTTCCACGCCTTGTGCCAGCGCTCTCAGGGCTGGTGCTGCGTCGGACTGGATCAATGAGAGCAGCGCTCGGGGGAAGTTTGCCCCTCGTTTTCCGTTGAGTTGGCTGATCGGCAGGATCTTGCCATCCTTGAGAATCCCCGCCTCGGCCGCTCCAGCGTATTCAAACGTGCAGAGTCGCATAGCCCTCCCCCATCGTATCGCGGGGCCCGCCACCCCCCTTTTGCCGGAACACTTGCCCGATCGCCCTTCAGAAGGACAGTTCCAAGCCGAACTTGAAGGCCCTGCCGTCGTTGAGCGTATTGGTGATCTGGCCGAAGTTCGGCGATGTCAGCTCCCTACCAGGCTCGGCGAATTGCGGGTGGTTGAACAGGTTCAGGCTCTCGGCCCGAAATAGGAGGCTGGTGTCGCCCGGGAGAGCCCATTCCTTTGAAATGGCGAGGTTGATGTTGAAGATTCCGTCCTTCCGGAACACGTTGCGCCCTAGGTCGCCGGCCGTGTCGAACGGCTGGATGAATTCAAACGCTGCCTTTGGCAATTGGCCTGCGGATGTGTCCGGATCGTCCGCCGAGCGACCCAGGATGGCCGGATCCAGCAGGTTCGGACGATCTCCTGGCGAGCCGTCGACATTCCCGAAGCCCTCCCCGTCGGAGCCAGCGATGACGTTGAACGGAGTGCCTGACTTGGCCAGCACCACTGCGCTCAGCTGCCAGCCGCCAAGCACGGCTTCCAGCGGACCTGGCAGGGCAGGTGCGCGCCACTGCGACCGGATCAGCATGGCGTGCGGCTGATCGAACGAGCTCACGGCTCGCATTTCTGCATGCGAATTAAATTCCGACTGGCTGCGCCCCAGCCTGCCGGAGCGCCCTGACGCGGTATTGGAGAAGTCGTTCCCGAGATCGATCGCCTTGCTCCACCAATACGAGGCGTCGAGCGTGAGCCCCTTCCAGTCAGGGATGCGTAGCGTGGCTTTTCCCGCGTCGAAGAACGCTCTCGAGCCGTTCAGGCCCAGCCGGTTGTCGAAAAAGCGCAGGTCGGGCCGCCGTCGGTTGACGGTGCGCGTGGTCTGGGGGATGCCGGGCACCGGCTGGGCGCGATTGGTGTACCACAGCGTTAGCAGCTTGTGCGTCCGGCTGCCCACGTACCCCAGGCTCAGGGTCCAGTCGGCGCCGAGCGGAATCTGCCAGTCCAGTCCGTATTGGTGCGAGTACGGGGTGGCCAGTTCAGGGTCCATCCGGAAGACCGTTGACCGCGCGTTGGGGTTGAGATCGCCGGGCTCGAGTCGATTCAGGGGTTCTACGAGGTCCGGGACCTGCACCGCGATATTGAGGTTCCGCGGCGGACTGAAGCGCGATTGCCCGTACGTGACGTCGAAGATCTGGCCGTAGTGGATCCCGTAGGATCCCCGCAAGAGCCCGGCGCGGCGGCCCAGATCATAGGCGAAGCCGAACCTCGGCGCAAGGTTGTTGCAGTCGCAGTCGTACGGGATCTCGGTCAAGCCTTGCACCTCGGTCGGAGCCGTGACCGGTTCGAAGCGCAGCCCGATGTTGAACGTGAGCGCCTTGGCGGCTTTCCATTCGTTGCCGACGTAGTACTGCATGGCCCAGTTGCGGAATCCGCGATGGATGCTGCCGACGGCGACGCGGTAGACGCTGGGCGTGCCTAGGCGGATGTTGGTAATTGCGTCGCGCCCGAAGTCGTTGCGGAAGAAGAACAGCCCGCGGTGGCTCTCAGCTTCCGATCCGTTGACTTGCCGGCGGGTCAGCTCCGCTCCGACCGTCCACTTGTGATTTCCGGCGAGATGCTCGGCCCTCGCGGCGTAGGTGAAGCGGTTCAGGGCCCGGTCGATGGGTATGTTCGAGCTTGGGCCGAGAAACTCAACCACGAAGCCGGTCAGCACCAGCGGCCCCACGGACGATTCTTCGGGAACGAGCAGGCTGCCCACCCGCTCGAAGGCCGCCGTCAGGCTGGTGGTCGTCGCCGGCGACCAAGTTCGGTTCCATGTCGCCGCGGCGACATGGTTCTTGGTGGTGGTGTCGGGATTCTGGCCGCCGACCAGCTGGAATGCGTCAACCTTCTGTCCGGTATGGCTGTAGTTCAGGACCAGTTCGTCGTCTTCGCGGATGGCTTGCCGCAATCGCACCGAGCCCCGGTCGTTGTTGATGGCTTGTATGTCGTTGGTGTTCAGCGCGCGCGGGTTGATGTCGGTTCGATTCGGCAGTTCGTTGGGGTAGGCGTCCAGCAGGCGCTGCACGTACGCGCGGCGCGCTGGGTCCGTCGCCAGCGGCGTGCGCTCGTCCGGCGCGGGCACGAGCACGTTGCCGTTTACGTTGCCGCGGGAGCGCACCTGGCTGCCGTCAAGCATGAGGGAAGCGCCGCTCCAGGCCGCCAGGCCGACCGTGAACCCGTACGAATTGTCATGGGCCGGTCGAACGCCGCCCGCTTGGAAGAAAGAGCGCGCGCTCGTGACGCTGTTCTGATGCATCCAGCGAAGGGTGCCATGGGCCCGCGCAACCGGTGCCAGCACCGCCTGCCGCAGCCGCCTCGGCGGCTGGCCGAACTCGGCGGCGAAGTAGCGCTGATCGATGTGCACATCGACTGGGACGATTGCAGTGGTGCCCATCCGAGTGGTCAGCTCGCGGAGGACGTTGTTGTCGATCAAGGTGATTCGGACGTTCTCGTTCCGTCGTCCTTCGCCTCCGCCGGCATCCACTTCGCCCAGCAGGTTCAGTGCCGTGCGCCCCGCGGCTGCTCCCGACTCTTCGGTTCCCGCATCGGCGTCGGATTCTGGTTCGACCTCTTCCGCCGGCTCTTGAGCCGCGATGGCTACGGCGAACACCAAGGCTGCCGAGACCGCTCTGAGCCATGCGCCTGCTGACAGAGATTTTCGCCTGCCGGGTGCGGGCCGACCTTCCGTCATTCGGGCTGCATCCGGGCGATGGCGTCTTGATCGAACCGCAGTCCCAGCCCGGGCTCTTCCGACAAGACGAGGGCCCCGTCGCTGGCGGAGACTTGCGGCACCTCTTCGAATATGGGGAACGCCCAGGGCATGTGTTCGGCAATCGTGCCGTTGGGGGCGGCCTCGATGCAGTGGCCCAGGATTTCCGGCGCCAGATGGCTCACCACCGGCTTGTTGAAGGCCTCCGCGACGTGTGCTGCCTTCATCCAGTGCGTGATGCCACCCGCGCGAAGCAGGTCGACCATCACGATGTCCACTGCCCGGCGCTCCAGCATTTCGCCGAATGGAAGAACTCCATAGTGGTATTCGCCCGTCGCGATGGGGAGAGAAAGCTTGTCTGCGAGGTGTGCCAGGCCGGTGTAGTCCTGATGGTGAATCGGATCCTCGAGCCAAGTCAGCTCGTAGGCCTCCATCGCCCTGCCTGCTGCGAGCGCTTGGTCCACGCTCCAGCCTTGGTTGATGTCCACCATCACGTCGGTGTCGTCATTGACCGCCGACATCAGCGCATCCATGCGGTCGACTTCGTTCTCCAGGCTGGGCTCGTCTCCCATCCGGAATTTCATCCCTCGGAAGCCCTTCTCGATGAGTTCGGACGCCATTTCGGCCAGCTGATCGCCGCTGTAGTTGCGCCACAGGTAGCCGCTGGCATAGGTGGGGACTCGGTTGGACTCCCCGCCCAGAAGGCGGAACAACGGCTGGCCCGCAGCTTTGCCCTTGATATCCCATAGCGCCACATCGATCGCGGCGGCAGCAGAGGTGACCATCCCGGCCGGTGCGCCCAAGCCGCCCATCGTCAGCAGTCGCGAGCTGATGGCTTCCACCGCGGACGCGTCCGCACCCAGCGTCCAGCCCGCCAGCGCGTCGACAGTCGCTCGCAGGGCCGCGAGCAGCTCGACCCGGACGAAGCCGCAATAGCCGATTCCGGTCAAGCCGTCGTCGGTTCCCAACTCGAGCGTCACGAAGTTCGCCATTTGCGCGGCGGTGGGCTCGATGGCCGGGTCGGCGCTTGCCGACGGGCAGGCCACTTGGGTCTGAAAGGACGTGATCTTCATCGCTATGTGTGATGCCTTGCGCGGCCAGGCCGCCGAAGCTGCAAGCCGTCGGGGCCGTCAAGGCCAAAACCAGTATAGACACCAGCCCGGCGCGGCCTCCTACGCGTTTTCCGAGCGTCTCCAAACGAGGCGCGTGCGGTACGAGGCGCTTCCCGACGCGATCGGCGGCGTCTCGATCGCCAGCGTTTCTCCTTCCAGGCGGAAATGCCGGACCTGGTCGGTGCCAACCCAGTTCGGATGCCAGCTCCCGAGAACGCGGTGCGTCACGGTGCCGGCTTCCTCGTCCACCGTATAGGTTCCGTAGTAGCCCAGGTAGCCCCAGAAGGCCTCCTTGGCCTGTTCGGCGGACGCTTGGCGCGCGCCAGTGCGGAACTTGGTCACGCCGCGGCGCATCAGGTGGCCCGTCACGTACCCGCTGGAGGTGTAGACCAGCAAGCCCTCTGGATCTGCGCCATACGGGAGTTCCACCCGTCCGTCTGCCCATCGGAGCTCGCATGCCACGAGCCGGTAGACTCCCGCAAGGCTCACCGGCATCGGTCGTTTCGTTCCACCCGGCGCGGCGTTTCGGTCAAGGCAGGCCCGCTCCGGGAACATCGACGGCAATGGTCTCAACACGGGCGCTGCGCAGTTCTAGGGCTCGGCCGGGCTGGGTCGTTTCGGATGTGAGCGCGAACAGGGTCCGGCGGCCGGGACCGCCGAGCATGCAGGCGATCGCCTTGCGGCCGACTTCGACGCGGCTGGCGATGGCCCCGCCTTGGCGCACGCGCACCAAGGCCCGTTCGGTCGGCGAGGCGACCCAGACGCACCCTTCCGCATCTAGGCAGATGCCGTCGGGAGCCATGCCGATATCGGCCCAGACGCGTCGATTCGAGAGGGAGCCGTCGCGCTCGATGTCGAAAGCCGTCAAGCGACGGCCGTAGCTTTCGCCCACGATGAGCGTGCGGCCGTCGTCCGAAATGACGGTGCCGTTCGGAAACTTGAGATCGGCGGCAACTACCCGCGCAGATCCGTCGGTCTCGACGGCGATCAGGCTTGCGGGCCGGAAGTCAGCGCGGGAGAAGTGGTCGAAGCCGAAGTGCCCGACGTAGGCGCGGCCCTGGCGGTCGACCACCATGTCGTTGCATTCGAACGGTGCCAATCCGCTCAGGTCCGCATGTTCCACAAACCCGCTCGATTCCATGCGCAGAACCTTGCGATCGCTCATCGACACGGCCAGCATGCGGCCGTCGGGCAGCCAGCCAAGGCCGGACGGGCGCCGCGGCACCCTGGCGAAGGCCGTAACTTGGCCGTCCATGTCCACGGTCATGATCTGACCGCCGTGCATGTCCGAGAGCCACAGCCTGTCTTCGCGCCAGCGCGGGCCCTCTAGGAACGCGCCGCCATCGAACAACACACGGAGTTCCATCGATCGCACCGTGTCAACGGATTCCGCCAGCCTATTCCCGGCCCGCGCCCTGCCACTTGAGGATCGGCTTGCGGGCCGCCCTGGTCTCGTCCACGCGGCTCGTGCGGGTCGTCACGGGGGAGCTGCGGATCAAGCCTGGATCTCGCTCGGCTTCTTCGGCGATAGACCGCATCGCCGCGATGAACTCGTCGAGCTCGTGCTTGCTCTCGGTCTCCGTCGGCTCGATCATCAGGGCTCCGCGCACGATCAGCGGGAAGCTGACGGTATAGGGGTGGAAGCCGTAGTCGATCAACCGCTTGGCGATGTCGCCTGTCTTGACGCCATGCTTGGCTTGGCGGCTATCGCTGAAGATGCACTCGTGCATCGACGCGGCTTCGTAGGGAAGCTCGTAGTGGCCCTCGAGTCCCTTGCGGATGTAGTTTGCGTTCAAGACCGCATCCACAGTCGCGTTGCGCAAGCCGTCCCCGCCGTGCGCGAGGATGTATGCCAAAGCTCGGACGAGCACCCCGAAGTTGCCGTAGAAGGCGCGCACCCGTCCGATCGAAGCGGGGCGATCCCAGTCGAAGCCCAAGCCAGATTCTGCCGCCCGGATGCGCGGTAGCGGCAGGTGCGGCTCGAGGTGGCGCTTGACCGCTACCGGGCCCGCGCCGGGGCCGCCGCCTCCGTGCGGGGTGGAGAAAGTCTTGTGCAAGTTTAGGTGCATCACGTCGACGCCGAAGTCGCCTGGCCTGGCGATGCCAACCAAGGCATTCATGTTGGCGCCGTCCATGTAGAGCTGGGCCCCGCGCTCGTGCAGCGCTGCCGCCACTTCCGCGATGTCCTGTTCGAAGATGCCGACCGTGTTCGGGTTGGTCACCATCAGGGCTGCGACCGAATCGTCGACAGCGTCGCGTAGTGTCGCCAGGTCGATCATGCCCAGACGGTTCGAGGGGATCTCGACGACTTCGTAGCCCGCGATGCTGGCTGTCGCGGGATTTGTCCCGTGAGCGGAGTCCGGGATCAAGACCACGCGACGGGCATCGCCCTGCGATTCGAGGTACGCCCGGATCAGCAGCAGGCCCGTCAACTCGCCGTGAGCCCCTGCGGCCGGCTGGAGCGTCACCGCATCCATGCCGCAGATTTCTGCCAGGTACGCTTCCAGCGTGCGCTGGATCTCCAACATGCCTTGAGCGAGGCACTCGGGCTGGTACGGGTGGGCGTCGATGATGCCGTCGATGCGAGCCACCGCCTCGTTGAGGCGGGGATTGTACTTCATCGTGCATGAGCCGAGGGGATACATCCCGGAGTCGATGGCGTAGTTCCAGCTCGACAGCCGCGTGAAGTGGCGGATCACTTCAACCTCGCTGACCTCTGGAAATCCCGGGATCTCATCGCGGACGTGCGCGGAACCCAGAGCCTCCTCCGGATCGACCTGCGGTACGTCCAGGGCGGGCAATTGGTAGCCGACCTTGCCCGGCGAGGAACGCTCGAACAGGAGCCGTTCTTCCAAAGCCTGGTGCTGGCGGACCCTACCCATCGGCCGCCTCCCGGAAGCAGTCGGCGTAGGCTTCGATCTGCTCGCGCTTGGCGGTCTCTGTCGCGCAGACGAGCAGCGCGCCTGCCAGCTCGGGGTAGAAGCGCCCAAGATCCAAGCCGCCGATGATCTTCCGCTCTAGGGCGAGATCGTTGACCTCGCTGGCGGAGCCGCCGGCGGGACGGACAGCGAACTCATTGAAGAACGGTCCGGAAAACGGCAGCTCCGCTCCCGCCGAGCGCAGCGCGCCGGCTAGGAAGTGCGCTTTGGAGAGGTTTTGCTCGGCCAGCTCGCGCAGGCCGCGCTTGCCTAGCAGGGCCATGTAGACGGTCGCCATCAGGGCGACCAGAGCTTGGTTCGTGCAGATGTTGGAAGTTGCCTTGGCCCGCCGGATGTGCTGCTCGCGCGTCGACAGGGTCAGGCAGAATGCGCGCCTGCCATCGGCATCCAGCGTCTCGCCGACCAGTCGGCCCGGCATCTGGCGGAGGTACTTGGACTTAGTTGCGAGGATCCCTACATACGGCCCTCCGAAGCTGGGCGGATGGGCGAACGACTGGAACTCGCCCGCCACGATGTCAGCCTCCTCGGGCGGCTGCAGCAGGCCGAGCGACGCCGCTTCTGAAAAGATCACCACCAGTAGCGCCCCGTGCTTGTGGGCGAGTTCGGCCACTTCGCGGACGGGTTCGACAATGCCGAAGAAATTGGGCGACTGCACGAGAACCGCCGCCACGTCGGAAGACAGCCTGGCGTCGAGATCCGCTAGGTCCAATTGGCCGGTCTGCGGGTCGTACGCCAGCGTCTCCGAGGGCAGTCCTTGGTAGCGGTCGTACGTGTCCATCACTTGGCGGTACTCCGGGTGGAGCGAGCGCGCAACCAGCAGGCGGTTGCGCCGCGTGATGCGCGCGGCCATCATCCCGGCCTCGGGGACGGCCGTGGATCCGTCGTACATCGAGGCGTTTGCGACGTCCATCCCGGTGAGTTGGGCCACCATCGTTTGGAATTCGAAGATTGTCGTCAGTACGCCTTGGGAAATCTCGGCTTGGTACGGCGTGTAAGCGGTCAGGAATTCGCCTCGCGTAGCGACCGAGTCGATCACCACCGGCCTGTAGTGGTGGTAGGCGCCGGCGCCGAGGAAACACGCGTAGCCGCGAGCGGCGTCTCGCGCCCGGGCCTCGAAATAGTCCCTGATCTCGTACTCAGACTGCCCTGGCGGAATCGACAGCGGCTCTTGCTGCCGCAGGTCTGCGGGGATGCTCGCGAACAGGTCTTCTTCGGAGGCCAGCCCCAGCTCGGCAAACATCGCCTCGCGCTCGGCAGGGGACTTGGGCAAGTAGCGCACGAAGTGGACCTTGGCCTACCCGTCGATTTCGGCCGCGACGTATTCGGCGTATTGCTCCGCGCTTAGCAGCTGCGGCAGTTCATTGCTGTCGGCTACGGTCAGCCGCACCAGCCAGCCCTCGCCGTGGGGGTCTTCGTTGATCTTTTCGGGAGCGTCAATCAGTGATTCGTTCACTTCGGTAACGTCACCGCTGATCGGGGCGTAGATGTCGGAGACGGCCTTGACGGACTCGACCGCACCGAACGGACCGCCAGCCTGCAGTCTCGCGCCGACGGACGGCAGTTCGACAAAGACCACGTCGCCGAGCTGGTCTTGCGCGTGGTGCGTGATGCCAACCGTTGCCGTGCTGCCGGTGACCTGCACCCACTCGTGCTCGCGGGAGTAGCGATATTCCGCCGGATATTCCATGAAACTCATTGCCTCGTGCGCTTGTAAAACGGTATGCGGACGGTCTTGGCGCCGACTGCCCGGCCTCGGATTGCGATTTCGATCTCGCGGCCGGGCCGCGCATGCTCCACTGGCAGCATGCACAGGCCGATGTTCTTGCCAAGCCACGGCGCTGGAGAAGCGCTCGTGACGTGGCCTAGCTCCCTCCCGCCGACGAGCACGCCGTAGCCGTTCCGGGCGATCCCGCGCCCTGTCATCTCGAAGCCGACGAGCTTGCGGCTCACGCCTCGCTGCTTCTGCTCGGCCAGCACGTCGCGCCCGCAGAAGGCGGGCTTGTCCAATTTGACGATCCAGCCCAAGCCCGCCTCGTATGGCGTGGTTGTGGCGTCGATTTCGTGCCCGTAGAGCGACATCGCAGCCTCGAGTCGGAGGGTATTCCGCGCTCCGAGCCCACAGGGGCGGATCGAGTATTCGGCGCCCGCGTCCAAGATTGCCTGCCACACGCCGACAGCGTCTCCCGGAGCCACGTAGACTTCGAATCCGTCCTCGCCGGTGTACCCGGTGCGGGCAACCAAGGCAGGCACCTCGGCGAACTCGCCCGACTCAAACCAGTAGTATCGCATTGCGGCTAGGTCGAGCCCCGTCAGCTTCGAGGCCGTTCCCAGCGCCCGAGGCCCTTGGATCGCGAGCTGGGCGTAGTCGGCGCTAGCAAACGTGACCTCCGCGTCGAACGAGTTGTGGTCGCGGATCCAGGCGAAATCCCCCTCTTGGTTGGCGGCGTTGACGCACAGGAAGTAGTGGTCCGAGGCGATCCGGTGGACCAGCAGGTCGTCCACGAATCCCCCTTGGGGATTGAGCAGCCCGGAGTACTGGGCTTGGCCGTCTTGGAGATCTGCGGCGCGGTTGGAACACAGCGAGTCGATCAGGTCCACGCTTTGGGGGCCGCGGATCACGATCTCTCCCATGTGGCTGACGTCGAACAGGCCGACGCTCGAGCGCACGGCATTGTGCTCGGCAACGATCCCGTCGTACTCCACTGGCATGTGCCAGCCGCCGAAGTCCACCATGCGGGCCATGGCTTCGCAGTGGACGCCGTGCAGTGGCGTCCTCTTCAGCGCGGATTTGCTCTCAGCTGTCGCCATGTGGGTGGCCCGTCGGAATTGAGGGCAGGGCCAAGGATAGAAGCGTAAGGTATCAGCCGCGCAGAGGGGTGTCAAATTCCGCCGGCGCGGCAGCACTGCCTCCCTCTCTCGGGCGTGCCTCGGGCACGAAGTGCCGCAGGCTGCGCGGCCGGACTTGAATTTGAGCGTCAACAAGCGCAGACTGTTGAGTGGTGCCGGTTCGGCGCTGCCAATGCAAGCCTGCCTGAGGATGGTGCTCTGTGGCGCGGCAAGCGCCGCGCTGCTGGTTGCCACTGAGTACGAAACCAGCATCCGCCCTGTCCTGGTGGAGTATTGCGGCGCGTGCCACTCCGGCGGTGCCGACAACCGGATTCGCTTCTTGGAAGCGCTTTCGGCAGATTCGGTAGCGGCTGAGCCTGGCCTGTGGCGCAATGTCGCGATGCAGTTGCGCAACCGCACGATGCCACCGACCGGGCCACAGCCGTCCGAACGCGACCGGATGCAAATCGCTGACTGGATTGACGGCACGCTACGCGCCGGCGCATGCGACCTCGGTGTCTATGCCGGCCCTGTGACCGTCCGGAGACTCAACCGCACCGAGTACCAGAACACCGTTCGCGATCTGACCGGGATTCCCATCGATGTCGCGGAACTCTTCCCGGTCGATGGCTCCGGCGGGGAGGGCTTCGACAACAACGGCGAGACGCTTTTCCTGTCGCCGTTGCTGGCCGAGCGGTATCTGGAGGTGGCGGACCTCGTGCTGGACCATGTGGTGGTTACGCCGGCTCTGACGAGGTCGTTCGTGGCGAAGGATCTCCTGCCAGGCCGAGAGGTGGACGAGCACGATTCGGTGGCGATGGCGCAGGGCGAATCGGTGAGTCGCAAGCTGTCGTTCTTTCAGGACGGCGATTACGCGCTCACGGTCTGGATCGCGTCTCCGCCGACGGATCAGACCCCTTTGATGGACGTGTTGGTGGACGGGCGCCCGGTCGGAAAGTTGCGTTTCGCATGGTCCGCAGCGGAGGCTACTACCAGAACCGCCACGATTCCCGTAACTCGGGGCGAGCACGCGGTCGAGCTTGCGGTGGCCGAACAAGGCCCAACACTGCGGCTGATCACCGTGGACATCTCTCACAAGAGCCAGGCTCCTCAGCCTGCCAAGCTTGCAGCGCACCTGAGGCTGTTTGGCAGCGAGCCGGGGGACACCGTGATCTCGCCGCGCGCCGAGGCTGCACGCTTGCTCCGTCGATTCATGACCCGGGCGTTTCGCCGACCTCTCGAGCCTGCCGAAGAGGAGCCCTATCTCGCCTTGTTTGATCGCTCTGCAGCGCGGGGAGATCCGTTCGAGGAAGCCGTCCGGCTGGCTCTCAAGGCAGTTCTCGTCTCGCCTGCTTTTCTCTATCGCATCGAGGAAGCGGCCTCAGGGCCCGGCCTCAAGCCGCTATCCGGCCAAGAGTTGGCGACTCGCTTGTCGTACTTTCTTTGGGGCACAACTCCGGACTCGGAGCTGATGCACGAAGCGAACGCCGGGCGCTTGCAGGACGAAAAAGTGCTAGCGGCACAGGTTGATCGGATGATCGACCACCCGCGCTCGCGGTTCTTCGCGCGCACGTTTATCGGCCAGTGGCTGGGCACCAAGGATGTCGGCGGTCGCGTCGCACCGACCCTGAACGAGATCCAGCACTTCTACACGCCGCGGATCGCGGCGGACATGCGCGAAGAGCCCGTTCTGCTGTTCCGGAGGATGCTGGCGGAAGATCGGAGCCTGCTGGACTTCGTCTCAGCCGACTACACGTATCTCACCGAACGCCTGGCGCAGTTCTACGGCATGCCGGATGCAGTTCAGGGCAACGATTTCCAGCTGGTGAGCACGCTCGATGCCCAGCGGGGCGGGCTGCTGGGCCTCGGGGCTGTGCAGGCGATGAACGCCGGGTATAAGCGGACCAGTCCCGTGCTGCGGGGGGTATGGGTGCTCGAAACTCTACTCGGCACCAAGATTCCCACGCCCCCGCCGGACATCCCGACAATCGAAGATGACGATGGCGAGGTCCATGGCAAGACAATGCGCGAGGTTCTCAACAGGCATCGTGCCGACCCCTCCTGCGCGGCTTGCCACGACTTGATCGATCCGATCGGGTTCGGACTCGAGAACTACGACTGGTTAGGTCGCTGGCGGGACGTTGACGAGGGCGGGGAACCCGTCGATGCGACCGGCACGCTGCCTTCGGGCGAATCGTTTGACGGCCCGGCGGGATTGCGGGGCGTGCTGGTGGCCAAGCGGGACCAATTCCTGCGGCAGGTCACTCGCAAAGTTCTCGGCTATGCGCTCGGGAGGAGCCTGCTTGATCGCGACGAATGTGCGGTCGAGACTATCCTCGGCAATTTGGAGGACTCTGGATACGGCACGCGGTCGCTGGTACGCGAGATCGCGCTCAGCGTGCCGTTTCGCTACACGCAGAATTCGGAGGCCGATCAGCGCGCCTCGCGTGATACGATTAGGGCGGAAGCGAGGTAGGGCTATGCGACCAGCGATCTCTCGGCGGACGATTCTCCGCAGTGCGGGGGTGAGTCTTGCGCTGCCATGGCTCGAGGCCTTGGCGCCTGCGGCGGCGGTCGGGCCGAGCAAGCTGGCGGAACCCCCGCTGCGTCTCGCGTTCCTGTTCATGCCGTGCGGCGTGAACCCCGACAAGTGGTTCCCGGAGGGGACTGGAGAAGGCTACGAGATCAAGGAGCACCTCGAACCTTTCGCACCGCTGAAGAACGAAATCTTGCTGCTTGAGAACCTCTGGAACTCTAACGCGGTAGGCCGTAACGGCCACTGGGCGAAGGTTCCCGCTTGGCTCTCCGGCGGATACGTCGAGCGTTCTACAGGTAGGGACATCAACACCGGGGGCACATCGATAGACCAGGTCATCTCCGATCGCATCGGGACGCGAACCCCCCTGCCGTCCGTTCACTTCGGAGTGGACGAGCCAAGGACTGGCGTAGACAATATCGGCGGAGGATTCGCGCGGATCGTAGGCTCGTACATTTCCTGGCGAGATCCGCACACGCCCGCGGCTAAGGAAATCGTCCCGGCGCTTGCGTTTGACAGGCTTTTCCGTAACGGCGCCCCGGGGACGGACGGGGCGTCCTCTCCTCTCCAGCGCGACGAAGCCAGCATCTTGGATGTGGTGCTCGGCGAGGCCAAGGCCGTGCGGCGGCGCGGCAGTCGTCGCGACCAGCTCAAGCTTGACGAGTACATGGAGTCAGTCCGCTCGGTGGAGGCTCGCATCCAAGCGTCAATGAGGCCCCAGCCGCGCTGGATCAACGAGGGCAATCTAGGAGTGGAACGACCGGCCAAAGGGATTCCCGACAGCCATGAGGAGCATGTGCGGCTGATGCTGGACATCCTTCTGCTGGCGTTCTGGACTGATACCACGCGAGTCGCGACATTCATGTACGGCGACGCTCAGACCGGTCGCAACTTCTCCTTCTTGGACGGCGTCAACTCGACCTTCCACGGAATCTCGCACCATCGCAACGAACCCGACAGACTGGCGGAGTACGAGACCATCATCAACTGGCATATGCGCCAGACGGCGTACTTCCTGACGCGCATGAGCAATCTGGACGAGGGCGGCTCGTCCCTGCTGGACAATTCCATGGTGATGTTCGGATCCTCTCTGCGCGACGGCAATACCCACGATCCATCGAATCTCCCGCTCGTCTTGGCAGGGCGGGGCAAAGGCTCGTTGCGTCCGGGGCGCAGGCTGGTCGCCAAGGAAGACACGCCCTTGTGCAACCTCTATCTGGCTTTGATGCACCGGATGGGTCTGCACGAAGCCCGTTCGTTCGGGGATAGCACGGAACCGCTCGAGGGACTCGCCTAGCGGACGGCTCAACAAGCGGCACGCGCTTGCTTGCCCGTCGACTTCGGAGCGGGGAAGCGACACATCCTAATGGATTTAGTTGGATCTGCTCCCGGCGCGGAAACCGTGGCGATAGTTCGCTGTGTTCGTTGGCAGAGCAGGGAATTGACAGATTCGCTGCGCCCATCGTCGCATCGCGGTCCAAGGCCGATTCTTGTCATCCAGGCTCAGGGTGTCAGGACCTCGCCAGTCACTTGCGGGAAGGCTACGGTATAAGCAGAGTCATGGCCAAGCGTCGGCTGCCGATTGGAATCCAGAGCTTTCGCAAGATGCGCGAGAGCGACTGCTACTACGTGGACAAGACCGGGTACGCGTTGCGCTTGGTGCAAGAGGGCAGCCATTTCTTTCTATCGCGCCCGCGCCGTTTCGGCAAGAGCCTGTTCTTGGACACGCTCAAGGAATTGTTCGAGGGCAGCAGGGAACTGTTCGTCGGGTTGCAGGCACACGAGGAGTGGGACTGGTCGACACGCTATCCTGTGTTGAATCTAAGCTTTGGTAAGGGTAACTTCAAGCAGTCCGGCTACCTAGACACCAACCTGATGGCGCAGTTGGACGCCATTGAGGAGTCCGCCGACCTGGAATCTCGCTATGACACGGCGCCGGAGAGATTCGCCCACGTGATCAAGTCGCTGCATTCCAAGACCGACCGGCGAGTGGCGGTACTGGTGGACGAGTACGACAAGCCGATCCTAGACGCGCTGGAGCGACCAGATATCGCTCGTGCAAACCGCGATTACCTGCGAGGACTCTACACGGTGGTAAAGGACTGTGACGCCCACGTGCAGTTCTGTTTCCTCACCGGAGTGAGCAAGTTTTCCCAGGTCAGTCTGTTCTCGGGCCTCAATAACCTCCTCGACATCACGCTGGACCCGACGTACTCGTCGCTGTGCGGATACACCGAGGACGATTTGGATACGGTGTTCGGTCAAGAGCTGCAGGGGCTTGACAGAGGGAGCATCCGCGAGTGGTACAACGGCTATGGTTGGGGAGGGCAGGACAGGGTCTACAACCCGTTCGACGTACTGCTCCTATTCCGCAGGCGAATCTTCAAAGCATGGTGGTTTGAGACAGGCACGCCATCTTTCTTGGTCGAGACCCTGGTGAGGCGAGGCGTCCCCGCCGCAGAGCTCGATGGCAAGCTCGCGACCGACGAGGCTCTGGGTCGGTTTGATATCGACGACGTGGCTCCCGAAGCGCTGCTGTTCCAGACCGGCTATCTGACGTTGGTCGACGAACTGTGGCGCGATGGCCAGCAGTATCGCCGCCTAGGCTATCCGAACCGGGAAGTCCGGCAGAGCCTCAATCTCAGCTTGCGGAACTACCTGACCGGGAGTGACCCCAACCGAGAAACACACAGCCGCGGTCTGGGTGAGATTCTGCGAGGTGCCGACCTTGCAGGACTCGAGCGGCTCTTGCGCTCAATATTTGCGGGCATCCCGTACGAGTGGCACACTCGCAATGAGATCGCGCGTTACGAGGGGTACTACGCGAGCGTGGTTTATTCGTACTTCGCCGGCTTGGGCCTCCAGGTCACGGTAGAGGACAGCAGTAGCACGGGGCGGCTGGACATGGCAGTGCGGTCAGGTGGCAAAGTGTACTTGTTCGAATTCAAAGTGGTGGAACGGGCAGAATCTGGGTCGGCGATGGCACAGCTGAAGGCGCGAGGATACGCTGACAAGTACCGCCACCTAGGCGAGCCCATATTCCTGGTAGCAGTGGAATTCAGCCAAGAGGCTCGCAACCTGACCAACTTCGAATCAGAACTCGCCTGAATGGCTGGACGGCGCGCGTGTGCGACGGCGAGCTATTGCCCTCCTACTTGCCATCCAGGACTGGCAAAGTGACCGCTGGCTAGAATACGAGGCTTATGTCTGACTCGCGGCCGAACATCATTTTCATCATCACCGACCAACAGCGCTTCGACACGATTCGCGAACTGGGCTTTGGCCACATGGACACGCCCAATCTGGACCGGCTTGTCCGCGAAGGGGTGACTTTCACCAATTGCTACATACCCGCTGCGTCTTGCGCGCCGTGCCGCGCGAGCCTTTTCACAGGTCAGTACCCGCATTCTCACGGCGTGTTGCGCAACGGCGATCGCTGGAGGCATAGCTGGGTCGAGAACCTAAAGCGTTCCGGCTACAACACGATCAACATCGGCAAGATGCACACGTTCCCCTACAACGAGCTGTTCGGGTTCCGGCAGCGCTATACGGTCGAGAACAAAGACAGGCACTTGGAAGGCCGCTACTTCTTCGACGAGTGGGACAAGGCCTTGAAAGCGCGCGGGCTCAAGAAGCCCGGGCGCCTGTCCTATCGGAGCATGCCCGATTACCGCGAACGGCTCGGAGCCTTCGAGTGGCCCATCGACGAGGACATGCACCCGGACACCTTCGTGGGGGAGACGGCCACTTGGTGGCTTGAAAACTACCCCAGGACAGAGCCGTTGTTCTTGGAAATCGGGTTTCCAGGGCCACACCCGCCGTATGATCCTCCCACGCGCTATTCCGACCCGTACATGGACAAGGACCTGCCGTTGCTGGACGTCACGCAAGAGGAACTGGACGGCCAGCCCGAGGCATATCGCGGCATGATCCAGCACAACTGCGAAGTGGATCACGACTCGGTCGTGCATCAATGGAATCCGTCGCCCGAGGCGCGGCACCGCCAGCGCGCATACTATTGCGGCAACGTGACCCTGATCGACGAGCAAGTCGGCAGGATCATGGAGACCCTCGGGACATCCGGATACCTCGACAACTCGATCGTGATCTTCACGTCGGATCACGGGGACTGCCTGACCGACCACGGACACAGCCAGAAATGGACGATGTATGACACCGTCACGAGAATGCCCCTGATTGTGTGGTCTCCGAAACGCTTTAGCGGGGGGCGCAGGCTGGACGGGCTGTGCTCGCTGCTAGATCTGGGGCCCACGATTCTTGAGATGGCCGGGCTGGAACCGCCGCGCAAGATGGAGGCCGAGTCGCTGCTACGCGCGCTGCAGGGCGAGCCGTGGGAAGGCCGGGAGCAGGTCTTCTGCGAGTCGGCTCGGGACGTGAACTTCACCACCAACGACTTCCAGACCATGATCCGAACGCGCGACTGGAAGCTGGTCCACTTCCTGGACGCCGAGGACGGCCAGCTGTTCGACTTGGCCAATGATCCCGATGAAGTCCGCAATCTGTGGAACGATCACGGCAGCCAGTCCAAGAAGCGCGAACTGCTCGATGCGCTGCTTACGTGGCGCATTCGCAGCCAGTACGACCACGCGGGCTGGGAGTTCGAGTTTCTGGACTCGATGGGTTGAGACCGCACGCCGGTGCGGGATCTCGTTTGAGATCGGGACCTGCGTCGTACACTTGAGGTCATGAGCAGTGGCGTAACGCTGGGCGTGATCGGCGTTGGAAATCTGGGCGGCGCGTTGGCCGAGGGTGCGCTCGAGGCAGGTGCGGTGGCGCGCGTCGCTGCGTTCGACGTCGCCGAGGGAAGGCTCCGGGAACTTGCCGGTCGCATCGGCCGGTCGTTCGTTCCGGCGGGTGTTGCCGAGGTCGCCGGGCAGGCTGACGTGCTTGTGTTCGCGGTCAAGCCCCACATCCTTCCGAGGGCGCTAGCAGAAGCTCGGCCTGCGTTGTCGCCGGGCTGTCCGGTTGTATCGGTGGCGGCTGGTGTCCAGATCGGCCGCATTGAGGCGGAGCTCCCCGAGGAGTGGCCGGTTGTGCGGGCCATGCCCAATCTCGCCATGCTGGTGGGCGAAAGCGCGACAGCGATCTGCGCGAACCGATTCGCGACCTCAGGGCAGGTGTCCCAGGTCGAGTCGATCTTCCGCGCCGTGGGCAGGGTGGCGCGCGTGGAAGAGCGCCAGATGCACGCTGTCACGGGATTGACGGGTAGCGGTCCCGCTTACGTGAGCTTGATCGTGGAGGGTCTGGTAGCCGGTGCGGTGAAGAAGGGACTCCAGCCTGCGCTAGCTCAGGAACTCGCGTGCCAGCTGCTGTTCGGCTCGGCCAAGCTGCTGCTTGAGAAGGGGCTGCATCCGGCCGTATTGAAGGATCAGGTCTCGACTCCGGCCGGAACGACCATCGCAGGGCTGCAGGAATTGGAGTCACACGCCGTGCGCGGTGCCTTGCTGGCTGCGGTGGAGGCTGCCAGCGAACGCTCGGAAGAGCTTGCCCAGGGCTGACGAAGGGTCACAGCAGGATCCGGCCTTTCAAGCCGAAAGGCTTGGCTATTCCGAAGAAGTCGAGGATGGTGGTCGGCAGATCCATGATGTGGGGGTGTTCGATGTTGACGGCGTGGCTGCTGAACAGGCACCCCGGCACAAGGTCCCTCGCCATGGAGTGATCTCCTGCCCACGCCCAAGGGTTGAGGTTCAGGATCTCGCTGCCGCTCTCGCCCATGACCGACTCGGAAGACGAGCGGTATCCGGGGGTGTACCCGACCAGCAACTCGGGCATCTCGCGGGAGAACTCGCCGCTGTAGACTTCGCTCTTGCGATATGCCCGGTGTACTGGGCGCTCGCCAGTGTCCGGATCGCGGATCGCTTCGAGTTCCCCTGCGATGCGCTCTGCCAGCCGACCGGCCTCGTCATCGCCCAAGGTGCCTTGGCCCTCGCGGCCCAGGCGGTTGATATACAGGCCGTTGAACCCGATGCCGTAGGCCGCCGTGGCTGACCAGTCGATATCGAGGACGCTCGCCTTGTCCTTGCTCGCTGCTTCGTCCTTGATCGCTAGGTAGCCCTGCTGGCGGAGCCACGAGTTGAGGTGGAACTGGCGGCCGAACGGCGCGAACCCGTGGTCCGAGCACACCAGCAGCAGCGTGTCATCGTCCGCTGCGGGGAGGACGCGGCCTAGGAGCTTGTCCATTTCTTCGTATAGGTGGTGGATATACCCGGAGTAGCGGACATCGCTGGCGCCGTGCATCGGATGGGTCTCGTCCATGTTGCGCCACAACATGTGCGTGTCTTGGTCGGTGCTGGAGACGTAGAAGAAAAACAGACCCTCGCGAAACCGCTCCCACTCGTGCTCGAAAAGGCGTATGCGGTCGTTGAGGATCAGCTCGGCCTGCTTGACGTAGCCCTCGTCGTCCAGGATGCGGTAGTCGAGGGCCTTGGTGTCCGACGGCAGTCCCTTGGTCCAGAACGGTCCGATCGCGCTGGCAATCTCACCGCCGACTTCCTTGGGATGGGTGACAGGCATTGCTTGTGCTGCCGGGTCGATGTTGATGGGAGTTACGTACACCTGCAAGTGCGGATGCGCCTGCTTGAGGTAGAAGCGGCAGATGCCCGCGATACCCACCAAGCCCGAAGCCATTCCGAACCGAACCTTCGTCCAGTCGCTGTACTCGCCCTCTTGGAGCAGGTGCTGCTGGCCTTGGATGGAGACCAACACGGCTCCGTTGACTGGATCGACATCAATGGTGAAGGGGATCGAGGTGGCGGGCTTGTCCTTGTGAAGGGAATCCCCGGGGCCTGCGAGTTCTGTCGTGACGCGGCCCTCGCTGAGCGCGACATGGTGCACGATCCCGCCGGTCAAGCCGGGATAGATCTCTTCCCTGTCCGTTGTGAAGTAGTTGAAGCGACCGAACGAGTCTGCCAAGTCCGGCGTGCCCATGCCGCTCAGGGCCCGGGTCGCCGTGTCGTCGACCGGAAAATTTGTCGGGATCTTGATCACCGTGGAGGGAATCCCGGCATCGGTGAGGTAGGTCCAGAACGGCACCCCCACGCGCCTGTTGACGATGCCCGGGCCGCCCATGGCGAGCTCGTAGTCGCCCAGGCTGAACGTGCGAGCGGGCGGGCTTGACTCCCAGATCGAGAAGTACGGTTCATAGGTCAGCGGATCGCGCATGATGAAGTCCGCGATCGTGTGACTGCCCGGGTCCGTTCCGGTGATGAAAGTGCTCCAAGCCACGGGGCTCAGCGCCGGCATGGTCGTGCCGAGCTCGTGAAACGAGCCCATTGCTGCAAGCTTGCTGAAGTTCGGAGCCCGCCCTTGGACCATCAGGGCGCGGATGATCTTGGGGTCTAGGCCGTCCAGGCCGAGCACGACCACCCGGCGGCCGTTTCCTGAGGGCCGCGGTTCCTGACGGCAGCCGAACGCTGCACCCGAAGCTCCTGCAAGCAGGGAAGTTGCGAACGACCGTCGCGTGATCATGATGTGTCGGATCGCGGCCTAGCCGCAGCCATCGCTGTCCTACGGCCCCTAGACACCAGCGAGCGCGAGGTAGTCGCGGACGTTGGCGAAGCTCAGCCGCCGAACGAGATCGCCCACGAGCGCCTCGTCGTTGGGAATCTCGCCCTTGGCCATGTCATTGCCGAGCAGGTTGCACAGCACGCGCCGGAAGTATTCGTGGCGCGGATAGGACATGAATGACCGCGAATCCGTCAGCATGCCCACGAAGCGGGACAGCAGGCCGACATTGGACAGGCAGTTCAGCTGCCACTCCATCGCCTCCTTCTGGTCGAGGTACCACCAGCCCGAGCCGAATTGCATCTTACCCGGAATCTTCCCGTCTTGGAAGTTGCCCAGCATGGTCGCGAAGGTGTAGTTGTCGTTCGGGTTGTTGTTGTACAGGATCAGGCGCGGCAGCGCGTCCTCGTGGTCGAGGCGATCCAGGTACCGCCCTAGCGCGTCCACCTGGGACCAGTCTCCGATGGAATCGAAGCCCGTGTCCGGGCCAGCCGCGCGGAAGCCCCTCGTGTTGTTGTTGCGCCGGGCGCCGAGATGCATCTGCTTGGTCCAGCCCTTGGCGGAATCGAGCTGGCCGAAATACAGCATCATGAACGCGGCGAACTGGCCATGCTCTTCTGGCGAGGCGGGGAGCCCGCTGCGCGCTGCGTCGAAGATCTTGCCCGCACTCGATTGAGCGGGGAAGTCGCAGAAGGCGTGGTCAAGGCCGTGGTCTGAGAGGCGACAGCCCATCTTGTCGAAGGAGTCGTGCCGCTGTTGCAGAGCGGCCAAGAAGTCCTGGAAGGAGTGGATCTCGCGGTTGGCAGCCTGTCCGAGCTTCGCTACCCAGACGTTGAACGTGTCCGGTTGGTTCACTGTCAACGCCTTGTCCGGGCGGAAGGCGGGATAGACCTTGGTCTCAAGGTCCGATGCGGCGATCGCTTGGTGGTGCGACAGGTCATCCGTCGGATCGTCGGTCGTGCACAGCGCCCGGACATCGAAGCTGCGAAGAATTCCGAACACCCTGAGCTCGTCTGTCGCCAGCTTGTCGTTGCAAAGCTGCCAGACTTCTTCGGCGTTGGATTCGTCGAGCAGGCCGTCGAAACCGAAATAGCGCTTCAGCTCAAGGTGGCTCCAATGGTAGAGCGGGTTGCGCAAGGTATGCGGCATGGTCTTGGCCCACGCCAGGAACTTGTCGTGCGGGTCAGCCTCGCCGGTGCAATAGGCCTCGCCCACGCCGTTGGCGCGCATGGCGCGCCATTTGTAGTGGTCGCCTTCGAGCCAGATCTCGAACAGGTTCTGGAACTGCCGGTTCGACGCGATGTCCTCGGGCGGCAGATGGCAGTGATAGTCGATGATCGGCTCATCCTTGGCATAGCCGTGGTAAAGCCGCTTGGCGTACTCGGTCTGGAGTAAGAAATCTTCGTGGATAAAGGACATCCGGTTGCTCCGGTGCAATTCCCATCATAAGCACAAGGCTACCCACCGGAACGGCAAGAGAAATCCGGGGCATTCCCGCCAGCTACCGTCCTTCACGATCTACTTCCTACTTCGGGCATGCGTGAATAGATGGCAATTGCGGAGACCAAGCGCCGTTCGGCAATGTTCGCCATCACCTCAGGCGCGATTTCGTGGGAGATTCCTCAAACTCTTGAGATTTCGTCAGTTTTGCTATCATAATTCTGACAGAAAAAGGCACAGATCATCATGCCCAGCCTACCTCGTCAGATTGAAGACTATGCGGCGACTTTGCCCGAGGGCACACCCCTGTGCCCAAGCGCGTTACTGCATCTAGGCAACCGTGCGGCGGTCGACCAGGCGTTGTCTCGGCTTGCTCGCCGCGGGCGGCTCATGCGTATCTGCCAAGGTGTCTACATGCGACCGATTGAGACACGATTCGGCAAATGCTCGCCTGCCATCGAGAAAGTGATCCCATCGCTCTCGGAGTTGTGGGGCGAGGTCATCGTCCCTTGTGGCGGCGGCGCTGCCAATGTCCTCGGCCTGACGACGCAGGTGCCGGTGCAGTTGGTCTTCCTGACCTCCGGGCCTAGTCGTAAGCTCTGGATCGACGGCCAGCCGGTGGTGCTGCGACATGCTCCACGCTGGCAACTGGTCGGTCCGAATCGGCTTGCTGGCAATATCGTCCGGGCTCTCGCTTGGCTGGGCCCCTTAGAGGTCAAAGACGGACTGGAGCGGCTGGCGCATCGGATTTCAGCTGAGGATCTTGCGGAACTCGCTAGCGTTCGTGCCGTACTGCCCGCTTGGCTCGCAGAGCCGATCAGCCGGTTGGTGGCCCATGCCTAAGGCCTGGTTCCCATCCCTGTCGGCCAACGACCGTCAACATGCACTCAGGGTCGCCGCGCCCCGGTGCGGTCGCAGACCACATTTACTTGAAAAGGACATCTGGGTAGTCCAGTCCTTGAGTATTCTGTTCTCGGCACCATTCGCCAACGATCTGGTGTTCAAGGGAGGCACGTCGCTCTCCAAGGCCTACGACATAATCCAGCGCTTTTCCGAGGACATTGACATCACCTACGATATTCGGGCCTTCGCTCCTGACTTCGCAGCCGATAGCGAAGAGCCACTGCCGCCCACGCGCAGTCAGGAGAAACGCTGGACGCGGGCGATCCGGGCTCGACTGGCGGAGTGGACAAGGAAATATGCGTTGCCCGCAGTCCAAGAAGGTTTGGCAAGGAGTCGTTGCACCGCCGAGGTGCGTGCAGACGCTGACCGGATCTACATTGGCTACACTCCTCTCTTTGATGGCTATGGATTTGTCAAACCGGAAGTAAAGCTCGAATTCGGTGCACGTTCGACTGGCGAGCCGCGGAAGCGACGTCCCGTGGTCTGCGATGCGTCCTTCCACCTGCCCGACCTCGCGTTTCCCGCAGCGTTGCCGCCTGTCATGCTGGCCGAGCGTACGTTCTGGGAAAAGGCTACCGCCATGCATGTGTTCTGTAAGCGGGAACGCGGACGCGGCGACAGGCTTTCTAGGCATTGGCACGACTTGGTTCGATTGGACGATGCCGGTTACGCCGACACTGCACTGGTCGACCGCAAGCTCGCACGCGCCGTCGCACTGCACAAATCGGTCTTCTTCAGGGAGAAGGACGCGAGCGGAAGTTGGATCAACTACCAAGAGGCAGTGACAGGCGGATTGCAACTCGTTCCGACTGGCGCGGCGCGCGGCGTGCTTGCCGACGACTATGGCAGGATGCTCCGTGACGGCATGCTCGCCGGCGACGGGGAGACGTTTGAAGACATCATGGGCCGCTGTGCCGATATAGAGGCGCGAGCCAATTGCTACGAGGGCAAGGCATGAATCTTGGTCTGGGCGTTGCAGTACAGGGCCGGAAGCTCTTGGTGCAGCCGAGGCTGCGCGATTGGTCAACCTGCCCGAAACAGTACTCGAGTCCAGCCGAGCGCCATCGCAAACAATAGCGCAGCAAGTCCGATGGCTTGCACCCATGGCTCGGTTGCCAGGGCTACGTCTAGTGGTGCGGTCGCAATGCGATCCCACCAGATGGCCAGTAGCCCGGCGAGTGCGCTGAGCAGTAGCGGACGCATCCAAGCCAAGAGTGCGTCTGCCCGCGTTCGCCGCCGGACCTGCGCTTCGAACCGAGCCACCAGCAGGACCGACCGGGCACTCGGGACTTGATCTCTCTGCGCCTGGACCTCCCGTGAGAACGCTTGGCGGAGTCCATCGCGCACAGCGTCCCCAGAAGCTACCTGCGGAGTGCTCTTGCTGCCAACGCCTCTCATGAGTTGGTGGCCTCGCTTGGGTTCAGAATACGCTCAAGCTTCTTGCGGGCGCGAAAGGCGAGCACTCGCACGCTGGCTTGGCTGAGCTTCATGATACGGGCAACCTCCTTGTGCGAGAAGCCCTCCGCATAGATGAGCCAGAGCAGCTGTTGTTCGCGTGTCGAGAGATTGGCGAGTGCCTCACGTAGCTCGAGGCTCTCCAACGCTGTCGTGCTTGGTGTTCGCACGGTGGGTTCCGCGACAGACGCTTCGAAACGTGCTGCCCGTTGCAATGCGCGGCCGTGGTCGGCGATGACGTTTGATGCGATCCGGTAAAGGTACGCCTTTGCTTCAACCGCGTGCGGGGTCTTGGCCATGCGACTTCCCAAGAACTTGCTGTAGGTTGTCTGGAACAGGTCGTCGATCGAACTGCGGTCTCCACAGTGCCGCAGCAAGTAGGCCCGGATCGAGGGGGCAGTGGCCGCATAGAACTGCTCAAAATCCGCGACATCGGACTCCTCCCGCGGCATCGAACCCGTGTCCCGTGGCCAGCTTCAGGCTATAGGGCATCCGGGCCAGAAACAGTGGATCGAGGTGGAGCGTCATCTTCGTTCTCGTTGGCACTCTGGTCTGAATCGTCGTGGTCGGCGCGCCAAGCCACATAGCTGGACACCAGCAGGGCAATGCCTACCGAGCCTATGACCACTGCTGGGATTCTATAGACGTCGCCCATAGTCAGCGACAGCATGACGAATCCGAGCCCGAGGGCGGTCAGGATCGATCCGGGCACGAACAGGCCAACCCACGCGCGCTGCGGCCGGTCGCGCGACAGTGACAGCGCGTCTGCGAGCTTTGAGCCTTCCGGGCTTTGCATGGCTTCGGCGAATGCTTCCCCGGTCGAGAATTTGTCGATGAGCTGCCGGATCAGTTCGGCTCTGCGGTCAGTGTCCCGGCTCCGCGTGACAGTGCCTAGCCAAACGATCGCGACGATCATGGCAAAAAAGGCAATTGGGATCAAGATGGATCCGATCGGCATCGCTTTCGAGTCTCCTTGGGAACGCTGGCTGAGGCCAACGGTGGCCTGATGCGTTCCTCACTCAGAAAAACAGCGTTTCCGAACGATGGGTTAACAGCAACTCGTAAATCCTGAATCGTTCGGCCGCTCGCACAGAGCCGGTCAATCGTCTGCCAGCGGGACCTGAACAGCAGGCTCGGTACGCCGGGATTCGCCTTAGAGACCCTCCACGGTGGCGTCGATCAGCCAATCCACCACCCGTGCGAGCGCCTCTTCGTGGGTAGCGCCGGAGTCGACCGCCTGCCGGTAGGTCTCGAGTTGTTGGTGCGAGCTGGTGCCTCTCGAAATGATCGTGCGGGCATGCTCGATCTCCCGGACACAGTCGAAGTACTCGGAATCGTCGTGCAGGATCACGATCAGCTCTTCCATCAGGTCCGCGAAGGGTGCGATCTCGCCGCGGCCGAAGTCGACCATGCCCCGATCCACTCCATAGCGTTGCGCTCGCCAGCGGTTCTCATCGACCAGCATGCGCGCGTAGACCCGCCAGCGCTGGTTGTCGCGCCGCAAGCGATACAGCATGCGGCACAGGCAGCGGTAGTAGGCCGCGCAGCAGATCGCGTCTTCGACCCGTGTGCAGACATCCGTGATGCGCATTTCCAGGGTGGGGAATCGTGCGCTAGGCCTGACGTCCCACCAGATCTTGGTTGCGTCTTCCAGCAGGCCCGCCGAGATCATCAGATCGACCGCCCGGCGATACTCCCCGTAGCTCTCGAACCGTTCGGGCAGTCCGGTGCGCGGAAGCTCGTCGAATACGCACAGGCGGTAGGCGCGCAGTCCGGTGTCCGTGCCCTCCCAAAACGGGGACGATGTGCTCAGAGCGAGCAGGTGCGGCAGGAAATACGCGATCTGGTTGAGCGTGTCTATCCGGAGATTGTTGTCCTCAATGCCGACATGCACGTGCATGCCGCAGATCAGCAGCCTGTCAGCGACCAGCTGCATGTCCTGCTGGAGCACGTGGTAACGTTCCTTGTCCGTGCGTTTTTGGTCCTTCCAGCGGGCAAACGGATGGGTGGATGCGGCGATCGGGGCCAGGCCGTGCTCCGCGGACAGGTCTGCCACGGTGCGTCGCAGGCGCGTGACCTCCTCGCGGACCTCCGCGATCGTCTGGCAGATCGAGGTGCCCACCTCCACCTGAGTGCGCAGCATCTCCGTGCTGAAGTGGCCCTTCAGGTGGGTCTCGAATGCCTCGACGAGCGCGGCCGGCGGCTCGTCGACCAGATCGCGGGACTCGCGGTTGACGAGCAGGTACTCCTCTTCGATTCCGATACTGAAGCTCGGCTCGGGCAGCGGCACTAGGGCACCCGCCAATGGCACCGGGCAGCGTCGAGGGCCCGCTCCAGGGCATCGCCCAGCATGTTGGAAAAATATGTGATCCTGCGTGGACTGGCTAGCAAGTCCTCGCGGATCTCGACCAAGGCGTAAGGCAGTCCGCCAGTTGAGGCGTGGTGCATCCGGGAGAAGTCGAACTTTCCCTTGGCCGAGTAGGGCTCGTTGTTACCGACCACCATGCCGGGATTGCGCTCCAGCTCGGCAATCAGCTGTTTGGCCAGAGCGGTGTCTCGATCCCAAAGGACGCCGAAGTGCCACGGGCGCTTGAAGCCGTTCATCCTTGGAGTGAACGTATGCATGGCGATGTAGATCGGTGTCGCTCCGCCCTCGCGCATCTTTTGCAGCAGCTCGGCGATCGCGGCGTGATAGGGCTTGAACAGTGCGTCTTCGCGCCTTGCCGCCTCCGACTGCGACAGGCCTTGGTTGCCCGGGATCGTCGTGCCGTCGCTCGTCTCAGGGATCGAGGCCGCGGTGCGCGGTGCGCGGTTGCAATCGATCACGAGTCTCGAATAGCGCGTCATGATCGCCGGCGCGTCGAAGCGCTTCGAAAGCCGGACGGTTGCCTCGGCCGCGCCGCGGTCCCAGCCGATGTGGCGCTGCAGGTCGCTTGCTTGCAGGCCTAGGCTGTCGAGGCTTTGCGGCACAGCGCACGACGCGTGGTCGCAGGTGAACAGCAGCGGTGCCCGCCCGTTGGCGTTCGCAATCCGATAGGGCTGCGGCTCGTGCGGTGCGAGCAGCGGGCTGGTGTTTTGGAACTGCTCGTTCGTTCCGATCGCGTCTGTCGGCACTGGGATCTCCCGGTCGGTGCGGAATCTTGGCTTCGAGCGGTCAGGGCGCGAGGAACAGCGGCTTGATGTGCCTCTCGTAGAGATTCTCGGTCACGTTCTTGGAGATCGTCTCCTCGCACTCACCGAGCATGCCGAGATAACGATCGCCCATCTTGGCCGCGATCTTGTAGCCCACGTGAAGGAGCTGTCGCACGTGCAAGTTGAATTGCGGGCAATTCTGGTCGTGCCGCAGCGCCGAGGTGTACTGGGCTGCATCCCAGCCCGCGACCTCCGCCGGTGCCGGAAGTCTGCTCGCGTCGATATCGATGACAGCCGCATACGGGGCGCACAGCGCCTCGCGCGCCGCGAATGCCGCGGAATAGACGTCCTTGGCCAGCGCCAAGCCCTCGCCGCCGGCCTCGGCAAGGCCGATCAGTTCTTCGAGCCAGTTGGTGCCCGCAGTCTTGACGTGGACGCCCGCCCCGAACTTGCGGGTGCCGTTGCGGACGGCGTCATAGATCGAGAACTTGTCCGAGCCTGAGTGGACGCTCAGCTTCAGGCCCGCGGGCAGGCCGTACTCTCGCACAGCGTGGCGGATGACCGCCACGTCGTCGGAGAACTCCTTGTTGAATTGGTGGGTGTCGCCGACATAGTCCACGCCCTTGTTGAAGCGGCCCGTGAATTTCGGTGCGATGGTCTGGATCGGGATGCCCTCGTCGGCGATGGCTGCGAGGATGACCAACAGTTCGGCGGGAGTCTGTGGATTGTCCGTCTCGTCCATCGAGACCTCGGTGATGAAGTTCCCGCTGCCCTTGGAGGACTCGATGTGCCTGTAGATTCGACCCGCTTCTTGCACCGCGAACAAGAACTGCGCGGCGGTGCGCTCGACGCTTTCCTTGGTAGTTTCGAAGGCCTCGTCGATGCCCTCGATTTCGATCTTGCCAACCAGTTCTGGATGGGCGCCGATCAAGGCATCGACTGCCGCCGCGCCGGCGGGCTTGCCAATGGCATACGCAACGTCGAGCGTGAAGAAGTCGCTCGTGTCAAGGTAGCCATCGACCGTGTCGAGGTTGATATGGTCGGCATCGACGTAGTAGGCCTTGTTCCAGCCCAGTTCGCGGACGGCCTCGTCCGCTGCGGCCCGCACGCTGGGGGGGGCGGTGCCGACCGTGAGGTGCTCGCGGTGGGACTTGTTCCAGGTCGGGATCACCTCCACGCCTTGCTCCGCGGCCAGCATGCAGGCCCGCAGCTGCGGACGTGCCTGGTGAGCGAATCGGTCGCCGACTCCAAAGGTGTACTTCTCGATTTGCATTGCAGAGAAACCAGCCAAGGACGATATGCAACTACAAGAGCCTGTCCCAGGCGGCTAGTGACATGTTAGCGAATACCCCCGTTGCTAGCCGTGTCGTCGCTCGGTGCGATACAGAGCCGTCAAGGACAGCAAGCCGGTGACCGTCCGTCCGAACGCAGGCCCGGGAGCAGACCGGGCCAAGTGGCCTCGCCCAAGACTAGGCGAACGCGCCGAGCGGCTCGAACTCCCCCTTTAGGATCGAACGCGTGTCCGCATGCCCCATCCACTCTCCGATCATCGATGCGTAGACCCGCCGGAAGTCCGTGGTCATTTTCAGATTACCGGCATCGGTGTCGGTCAGGCTCGGCGTGGTGCCGTAGAACCCGCCCTTGACGTTTTCGCCGACCAAGAACATCGGCCCGGCGGTGCCATGGTCCGTGCCCTCGCTGGCGTTTTCCTCGATGCGCCGTCCAAACTCGGTGAAGACCATCATGGAGACATCGGCCGAGCGCCCGATGCGGCCCATGTCCAGCATGAATCCCCGGATCGCGTCGGCCGTGTACATCAGCAGCCGGCTGTGCAGGTCGGCCTGGTGCACGTGCGTGTCAAAGGAGTTGCCGCGGTAGGCCACGTAATACACCTGTGTCGGCAGTCCGGCAGCGATCAGAGCCGCCACCTTGCGCAGATCGCTAGAAAGCCCCCCAGCGATACCGTAATCGACCGGCGTGCGGTACGAACTCCAGGCGTCGCGCACCAGTGCCCCGCTGTCCGCTGCGTTGCGTGCGACCGAGCGCAGGAATGCCAGTGTCGGATTCTGCGATTCAGCATTGAGATCGAAGGCCGCGATCGAGCGCTTTTCCGTGTCCGATCCGATGCGCCGCAGCTGCGAGGGCTCGGCGAAGACCAGCGGTGGGTGTAGCCTGCCTCGTACCGCCAGCGATTGCGAGCTTCCGATATTCACGATCGCGTTGCGTGTCCCGGGGGCCGAGTAGGCATCCGCGAATCGCCCGACCCACCCCAGCGTCTCGCCGCCGTTCGGCACGCCGGTGTGCCAGAAGCTCATGGACGAGAAGTGGGACAGGCTCGGATCGGGATAGCCGCATCCTTCGACCACAGCCAGCTTGCCGTCCTTGTAGAGCCTCTCGAAGCCCACCAAAGACGGGTGGAACCCCGCCTCGTCGCTGATCTCGATGGCATCACTCTTGCGAATCCCGATCTGCGGGCGCACTCGGTAGTACTCGTCGTCGCGATACGGAACCACAGTGTTGAGGCCGTCGTTGCCGCCGGTCAATTCCACCACGACGAGAATCCGTTCTGGATTCGATCCCGGCTTGCCTTCCAGCGTGTCCGCGGCGAGCGCATCGGATGTCGAGCGGAGCAGGGCGGGCAGGCCGAGGCCGACGCCAAGCCCGTTCAGGCCCTGTCGCAAGAAATCACGCCGCCGCGGCTCCGTGGATAAGTGACGCAGGTTCATGGTATTACCCCATTTGGTATTCCGGGGAGCACAGCACGACGTGCAGCACGCTGCGAAGCGCCGTTTCGAGCTCGGCCCGATTGTCTCCCAGCTCCCGCGATCCGATCTGGTCTGCCAGCAGGTCGACCAGCTCCTGTCTGTCCGCGGCCGCCAGCGGCGTGCGCAAGAAGCGCCTCACAAGATGGTCGACCGCCTCGCTCGCGGTCGCCGCACCGGACTCTCGGACGATTGCCGCGAGCTCGAAGTCGGCCCGGTGACGCGGTACAAGCTTGACCCGCTCGTACGCCAGCACGTAACCGCGGTAGCCCCCGTAGCGCGTGTTGTATTCCTCGTCGGCGTCGGCCAGCATGCTCGAGCCCGAATCCCCCGAGCGGGTGGCGTTGGTGATGTTCATGCCCTGCTCCAGGCGCTGGGCCACGCGCGCGTAGATGCCTGGCAGGCGTCGCTCTGGATGCCCGAACGACTTCGGATCCTGCGGGAACAGCACGTCCCGCATCGCGTTTCCCCGCTCGAGCAGGGTCGCGGGCGTGATCCACGTGCGCCCCCCGGACCAGCCGGCCACGTTGGGGGGATAGAGCAGGGCCTGGCCCAAGCGTCGCGTCTGCGCGTTGAAGTCCGGAATCGTCGGGGCCCGGGAGAGCCCCAGCTTGCGGTAGGTGGAAACGAGGAGCTGGACCGGGCTCTTGATCTGGGTGGCCACCGACGGGGCGCTATAGAAGTCCCGCGACAGGAAGATTGCCCGGAGCAGCGGCTTGAGTTCATAGTCCGCTTCGCGGAAGACCCGCGCTAGGCGGTTCGTGGTGGTTGCGGACGGGCTGTCCCGCACGAAGAAGCGGTAGATCTTCGACGAGACGAATTCCGCCGTCACGGGCTGGGCCAGGATAATATCGACGATGTCATCACCGTTGAAGGCACCGCGCTGCCCCAAGAATTCCTTTGTCCCGTCGTCGTGCTTGTCCTGGTCGAATCGGAATTCGAGCGCGTCATTCGTCCAGCCGGTGAACGCACGGGACGCTTCGCGGATGTCGCCCTCGGTGTAGTTTCCGACGCCCATGGTGAAGAGTTCCAGCAACTCCCTTCCAAAGTTCTCGTTGGGGTGGTCCTTGATGTTCTGGCCGTTGTCCAGGTACACCAGCATTGCTGGATCGCGCATCACCGCCATCAACAGTTCGCGGAAATTCCCGGTGGCGTGCTCTCGCAGCGTCCGGTTCTGCAGCAGCAGCTTGCGATAGTCGCGCACCTTGGTTTCCGAGGTGGCGAAGTGCCCATGCCAGAACAGAGTCATCTTCTCTTCTAGCGGGCGTGGGGTTGCCACCATGCGATCCGCCCACCACAGCGCCACGCGACGCGTTTCTAGAGCGTTGGCGCGCAAGCCGTAGAAGAACTTGTCCACCACGGGCTGCAGCCGGCGGGTCGACCCCGGCGGCAGCACGTCCATGCCTAGGGCACGCCCGTCGGCCCGCGCGATCCGCACCGCTTCCGCTCGGCTCGGCGGGAACGGATCCATCCCGGGATCCCACACGCTCGACTCGTCAAAGTCCTCCAGCACCGAGGCGTCGATGGCCTCGTAGTTGACGACATGGTCTACCGCTTCGGCCACGGGCATTTCGGCGATTGCCTGGATTTCTTGCGGGGTGCCGCCGAAGCCCGCTCGCTCCACCAAGTGGCCAGCCAGGTCGTAGCTCCAGTCGGCTTGGCTGATCGCGGTCAGGTCGTCGACCCAGTTGGTTGCTGGCAAGTTCTCGGATCCCGCCAGTGCGGGAATCCACAACAGACTTCCTGCCAAGCTCGTCCGAACGATTGACGCACAGACTCGCCAGTACCTATCGCTGCCCTGCATGCGCGCCATACTTAGCCCTTGACGGGGACTTCCGCCTGCCCAATCGTAGCCCAACTGTCCCGCCGAAAGCTCTGCTCGGGGACATGAATTCGTCGATCCCTTGGAGTTCAGTTCACATGTCGGTCGATGCGCTGCCACTCGACCGCAGCGAGCGCCAGCGAGGTCCACCTCCACGATGCGGGCCGCGGGGCTCTGTGCCCCAATGGCGTCTGCGCCTATCCGTGCCAGGTTGCCTCGGGAATGCTACGGGCCAGCTCTTGACAGGGAGCCGCCCTAGAGGATATCGAATATTGATATCTCTATTTGATATATTCTAGCTTCCGTGTCGGCAGTCAAGGCCAGACCCGGGAGGGTAGGTGCTGAAGAGGTGAAGGGGTTGCATTTGTGACCAGATTGCGCAGCTGAATCGAGGGTTGAGAAGCGTACAACTCATGCGGCGGGCTCGAGTTG
>JAJEHF010000066.1 GCA_022823865.1 Bryobacterales bacterium | reverse complement strand
TGCAACACTCGCTTCCGGCTGGCGGGCTGCGCCTTTGCCGGACAGGTGTCGAACCTGCTGGCTCGCGGTGCAAGGTTTCAGCTCATCGCTTCCTCCTTGCCAGGGCTTGCCCTGGCGCAAAGAATTTCCGGAACCCACTGGTTCTTGCCGACCGATCTGACCACCGGGCGGGTTTCCCAGCTGGCGGAGTCCAGATAGGATTCACCCGTCGATTGGTGGACATAGATGGTCTTTTCCTCGCCTTCGGTCGAACTGATGACTTCGAACTTGCCATCGCCGTCAATATCAGCGAACACTGCGTCCTCGGGGCTAGCCACCCTGCCAACGACCACTGCCGGCCATTCCGACTTGACCTTCTCCACACCCGGGTGAAGGTAGGCCTTGACAACACCTGACTTCTCCCACGGCGTGGCGATATCGGGCAAGCCATCACCGTTGATATCCGCTAAGCGCACGCCATCCGCATTGTTCCCCGAGTCGTCAATGACGTGTCGCGCCCAAGGGCCGCCGACCATTTGGGGAGCGCACAAGAGCAGAAGAGCTGCTAAGCGGGTCATGCACAGAGATTGTAGTTGACGCCGGGGAAGTTCGAGGTCGCTTTGCGAGTCAAGCGATCTTGGTATTGGCCTGATCGTCGGTTTGCGGCATGACATCTTGCACGCGGCAAATACGTTGATCGCGCGGCGTTTCGTCCAATACGGTGTCTATCACTAAGTGGCGTTATGAACACACGCACGACCAACGAGCGCCTTTAGTTCTGCTGCAACCGCGAGATCATCCGCCGCGTAGCCGAAAACGCCACTGTGCGAAGGATCGTCCTTTAGCGGCAAATGGTCGACCCGCGCGGGTTGACCGGTCACTGCCGACACTGCCTCCTTCGCCTCCTTCACGCCGAGCACCGCAAACCTCCCGTTCGTACGAACGCTGTAGGATTTTGTCCGAAACGCTTCCCGAACATGAGTAATCGCTGTTTCCTGATCGAGGGTTTGGAAGTACTCCAGCCAGTTCACAGACAGGTAATCTTCGCCGCCCTTTAGTTGGAACGCTGCAGACAGCGGTAAACCATCCTGGCCGACGGCACCAGGACGGCAGTAGCGGGACACATGTGCTTCGTCCGGCAGGGGCTTGGCGGACACTTGATTCGTCACTTACCTGATGAACTGCCTGACCGCCGACAGAGCTTCGTCCTTCGGCAGCGTACCGTTGACGCGTCGGCGCCGATCACCTCTGATCGCGGAATTAGCTACCGCTGCAAATTGAATCATGCCATCTGGCAGAAAGTTCATCACTAGGACGCCGCCATTCTTCACAGGCCACTCTGCCTGCAAGAGCCCATCCGGACTCAAGCCGACTTCGGGGTCACCGAATCGCCGCTCGCTCACTAGGAAGAGGGCCAGTTCCCGCAACGACGGAAATACGATTGGTGGTTCATCCGGATCGTCCTCGACCAACTCAGCGAGATGCTTGACCCTATCCGCGAGCCTCCGCTTGCCCGCCAGTCGCAGCACTGCAACGATCTCAGTGGGCCTGGCCGCCGCGACAATCCGAGCGGCCAGAATTTCGCGGCCTACCTCCCTGTAGGCCGTTTGCATGTCGAGAGTATCGACTTCATCCAAACAAATCAGCAACCACCAATGCCTCGCGCCTCGCCTTTGCCTAGCAAGACCATCAATAACAGCCGCGGTCCCGGCCCCGCCTCTACCCTGTGTTGGGGCAGGTGTGCTGGCCATGGCCTCCAATACTGCTGACCGGCGTACCTCCCCGTACATCGGACCCGCTGTTCCATGCCTGATTTCCATCATCCGCTTACGTCCTTAACCATGAGGCTGTCGAGCGCTTGGCTGATCCACCCCTGGCGTTCCGGCCAACGTGCGATGGCGGCGCACAAACTCTCCATGTTTTGAAGTCCCTGATGATGGACGTTGCAGTCAGCAATGACGTAACCATCGCTATTCTGCTGTCCATCGACCAGGCTGCAATGACACTCGGCGTCCCCCGCATCCAGAACGAACTTAGGGCTTAGCTTTCGAACGATGCGTTCTCCCTGCAGCCAAGGCGGCGCGAACCGTTTGAGGAGCCAACTGTGAGCATCAAGCACCTTCATCGAGACCCTGCAATTGAGACCTAGATCGCGGTAGGGCACATGCGGCAGCTTAGTCAGATACTCTATTGCAAGGGAATGGACCCGGCAGAGACCGTCGAATGCTGGCCCCGCCTGTTCTGAGACAGTCAGGCGGGACTGATCCACGGACCACTCCACTCCATTGTCGTACTTGACAACTGAAAATGGCGGCGTCGTTAGCGTCTCGGAAACAGTCCAATCCTCCGGAACGATTTGTCGCGAAACCAGAAAATCGGGATTGAGAATCGATGGATTGTGGAACTCGGCAGTGACGACCACGCTCACCGATTCCAGCTGCAAGGTCAGTTCTTCAGGCATTGGAGAACACGCCGCACTCAAAGCTACAACGGCATGCACAGCAGCTCTACAAGTGCTCCGGGCTACAGACTAGCAAGTGCTTCCAAGCTCCCTTTAACAAATATACTGCCTGTGCCACCCTCGGTGCCAGCTCTGCCCGAGCACATCTGGCGTAGCTTGTAGTCACTCACGGTTCCGACAGGTTCATGCAATCGACGCTGGTCCACGTGCTGCACGTGATCGCGCTTGGTCACCTACTGGCTACGCCAAGCCGTCGTCGGTGCCGACTTTCAGCTCGCTCGGAAGGCCTCCGACTGTCGGTGCAATCGGCGCTACCATCGCGGTCTTGAATAACGGCGGGACCCGCTAACGAGTAAGCACTACTGCCGGCCTCCTCCGCTTATCGGGCTGGCTAGATTGAGTTCCCAGATCTCACCGCGCCTTGGCCCGTAGCACTAGTCCCCAGGCCATATGCCCTCTCGATCCCATCCTGGCAACTCCGACTCCAAAGAGGCCTTTTCTCCGTAGCACTTGGCGTACAAGCGATCCATTCCTGTTCTCTCGTGCCGTTGCAAGTACTCGGTCACGGCGTCGGCTAGGATTGCAGACCGCCCGCGCTGCTTGACAGATGGACGACTGTCCAGCCGCTCGAGCAGAGCTTTGTCAAATTTCACTTGAAATGTCTTCAAGCACCGGTCGCCTTGTCCGATCTATGCACAGACGTATACGAGTTGTCCAGGACCAATCACGGAAATCAACTCGACATTCGACAGACAGGCACCTAAGAGTTGAACTGGTGATACGGCTTTCGGAGGCCATGGGCGATGCGCGCAAGACTTGGCTCGGTCTTCAGGAGCCAGCTTCTCAAGGATCGGTCGCCCTCGTTGAGCATTCGGGCATGACGGCCACCATTAAACCGCTCGCGGGACTCCGACTGGGCCGACGGCCGCTGCTGCTGTTGGTTTTGGTCGGTCTTGCGCCAATAACCCGAGGCTGCCAAGTCCCGAATTGAGCGGCCGGGCGGCACCGCCGCCGTACGACGGGTCCCAACGGAAGTCGGCTGTAAGCGCCAATCATCGGGCGGGATTCTCGTACCAAACCACTCCCAGCAGGTCGACCTCCTCGCACGTGAGGACGTCCAAGTCACCGTCGCCATCTAGATCTACGAGTTCGATGCGGTCAAACTTGGTGCCGTCCGGCCCGCCGACATCCGTGACTTCCCATTGCGAAGCGGTGGGATCGCCCGCGTGCCGCAACAGGCCGACCCCAGACAGTTCGTCTGTCGCGTGTTCGCAGCTGAAGACCAGATCCATGGTTCCGTCCATGTCCATATCACCGACGGCCACGGCCTTGCCCGTGCCAAATCCGTCGGGGATCTGGATGGAGTGCGCCCGCCACCTGTTGCCCCGGTCCGACATGCCGCGGAAGAACTGGATCGGTCCGTCCTTGACGGCCATCACAACGTCGGTCAAGCCGTCTCCGTCTAGGTCGGCCACGTCGAGGAACATGGCCTCGTGCTCGGCCTCTGGACCGATCCTGTACTCCGGCCACGCGGCGCTGCCGGGCATGTTCTGAAACCACAGCGCCCCGCTCCGCGGACCCTTGCGGTCGCTAGCCACGATATCAGGGGCTCCATCCCCGTTCATGTCATGGGCCACGAGCGACATCACCCAGCCAGCGCCGTACCAGCGGCTCCACGAGGCCCTGCCGCCCGGGGTGGACGGGAACCGCCACGAGCCGATCATCGCAAAGTCGTTCTTCGAGCCGGCGACGATATCCACCGAACCGTTGCCATCGACGTCGATCGGCTCGGCGTACATCCACTGGTTCTTGCCCGCGGATCTGACTACCGGTCGCGTCTCCCAGCTGCCGGCGTCCAGAAAAGCGCCACTCTTCGATTGATGGACGTAAATGGTCTTCTCCTCGCCTTCGGTCGAGCTAATGACCTCGAACTTGCCATCGCCGTCGATGTCGACGAATACCGCGTCTTCGGGGCTCGCTACCTTGCCAACGACCACGGATGGCCATTCGGAGGCGGCCTTGTCCGCGCCAGGGTTGAGATAGGCCTTGACGGTGCCGGACTGCTCCCACGCGGTGGCAATGTCGACCAAGCCATCGCCGTTGACATCGGCCAAGCGCACGCCGTCAGCACCCTGTTCCGAGGCGTCAATGACATGTCGCTCCCAAGGACTGCCGACCAGCAGGGGCGCACACAAGAATAGAAGGAGTAGCAAGCGGGTCATGAGCATAGATTTTAGTTGAGATTGCATCGAGCGTGACAGCGCACTCGCTCGCGGGACGCAGCAGATCGGCCGGGCCGCCGACAACGGCGACGCGCGAGAAGGCAGGCGATCCTTGGTGACAGCCAACGCATCCGGGCGATCGGAGCGCTCGTTAGAATGAAACCAAGGGTCGCAGTGGCGTCGGGACCATGGTGCGCAAGATCGTCAAATACGGCAACCCGGTACTTGAGGAAGTGTCCGAGCCAGTGGCCGAAGAGGAGTTCGGCAGCGAGGATCTCCGGTCCCTTGTGACCGATATGTTCGAAACGATGTACCAGGCGCGCGGCGTGGGCCTGGCGGCGCCCCAGGTGGGCGTGCTCAAGCGCCTGACCGTGATCGACTGCTCGGGCGGAGAAGGAGAAGCCCAGCCCCACATCTTGATCAATCCCGAAATCGTCTCCCAAGAGGGCACGCAGGTAGGGTCCGAGGGCTGCCTCTCCATACCAGGCTTTACGGCCAACGTGAGCCGTCCGATGACCGTGCGGGCGCGCTATCGCACGGTCGACGGCGAGTGGCGCGAGCTGGAGGGTGAAGAGCTGCTAGCCAGAGTGATCTGCCACGAAAACGATCATCTCAATGGCGTGCTGTTCCTGCGCCACCTGAGCAAGCTCAAGCGCGGCATGATCAAGAAGAAGATCCGGACGCTGCGCAAGCAGGGCGAGTGGGACTAGGTTGCGAGCCGTCTTCATTGGCACGCCTGAATTTGCCGTGCCTTCGCTGGAACTGCTGGCAGAGCACCACGACGTGCTCGAAGTGGTAACCCAGCCGGATCGCCCGGCGGGCCGCGGCCGCCGACTTACGCCTCCGCCAGTCAAGCGTAAGGCCGAGGAGCTGTCCTTGCCTGTCTTTCAGCCCGAGAGGATTCGCGAGGACCACGCGTTCGATCGTCTTGTCGGCCACGCACCGGACGTGATCGCCGTAGTCGGCTACGGCCAGATGATCCCGAAGCGGATTCGCGAGCTTTCGCCCCATGGATGCGTGAACGTGCACTCCTCGCTGCTGCCGAAGTACCGCGGGGCGGCCCCAGTCAATTGGGCTCTTGTCAACGGCGAGACCTACACCGGCGTGACGACCATGCGGATCTCGCGACAAATGGACGCCGGGGACATCCTGCTCAGCTGCACGACCGAAATCATGCCCACCGAGCGCGCATCGGAATTGAATCGGCGCCTGGCTCCCCAAGGCGCCGACCTGTTGATGGAGACCCTGCGCGGATTGCAAGCCGGCACACTGCGGCCGATGCCGCAAGACCACGACGCGGCGACCTTCGCGCCGCTGATTCGCAGGGAAGACGGCCTTGTAGACTGGTCATTGTCCGCAACGGCAATCCATAACAGGCTACGCGGCTTCGATCCTTGGCCGGGCATCTATAGCTTCTTTCGAGGAAAGCGCATACGGATCCACGAAGCGCGGGTCGAAGGCGAGGGCGGTCTGGCTCCCGGCGGCATCGCGCTTGGCCAAGGGCAGTTCAGCGTCGGTTGCGGTACGGGCAGGCTTGTGCTGGGGGAAGTCCAATTGGAGGGTCGCAACCGCATGGCAGCACTGGATTTTGCGCACGGCTACCGCGCCGAATCTGGCGAGGTGTTGGAGAATGGCTGAGGAGCGCACCCTGGAACTGCCCAAGGGCTACCGATTCGCGGCGGGCTACGCTGGGATCCGCAAGCAGCAGTCGGACGATCTCGCCCTGATGGTGTCCGACCGGCCCGCCTCGGCCGCTGGTGTGTTCACGCGCAATTGCGTGCGGGCTGCCCCCGTAGACTTGAGCGCTGAATCCCTGCGACGCAGTGCGGGACAGGCGCAAGTCATCGTCGCGAATGCCGGCAATGCGAACTGCGCCACTCCCAACATGACCGCCGTCGCCGAAGCTACGGCAGTGGCGGCAGCGAATCATGCGGCGGTAACCCAAGAGCACATCCTGCTGGCTTCTACGGGGGTGATCGGCGAATCCTTCGGCGAAAGCGTGATCCCGAGCAAGCTGCCGAAGCTGTGGCAAGCGCTGGATCGGACTCAGTTCGATGCTTGCGCGCGGGCGATCATGACCACCGACACGGTGCCCAAGGTGAGATCGTGCCGGATCGATACCGACCAAGGACGTGTGCGGCTGGCCGGCATGGCCAAAGGGGCGGGCATGATCATGCCCGACATGGCCACGATGCTCAGCTTTTTGTTCACCGACGCTGATATCGAGCCCTCTCTGCTCCACTCCATGCTCGTGTCTGCGGTCGACCAGAGTTTCAACTGCATCACGGTGGACTCGGACACGTCCACGAACGATACTGTGTTCCTGCTTGCCAATGGCGCCTCCGGCGTGAGGATCGAAGAAGGGAGGCACGAGGCGATACAGAACGCTCTGGACGAGCTCACTCGCGACCTCGCTATGGACATCGCGCGCGATGGAGAGGGCGCGTCGAAACTGGCTCAGGTCACCGTGTCCGGAGCGGCGGGGCGCGTCGAGGCGAAGACGATTGCCATGGCAATTGCCAACTCTCCGTTGGTTAAGACCGCTCTGGCGGGGGCAGACCCGAACTGGGGTCGAATCTTGGGCGCGGCAGGCAAGGCTGGCGTGCCGTTCGATCCGCAGCTCGCTGACATCTATGTCAATGGCGTGCAGGTCTGCGAGGCCGGAATGCGAGCCGACTTCGACGAGGCCCCTGTCCAGCGAAGCATGGAGGCGGACGATATACAGATCGAACTTCAGTTGGCCGGGGGCGGGAGCGGCAGGGCAGTCGTATGGACTTGTGACTTCACGGAGAGTTACATTCGCATCAATGCGGAATACCGCACCTGAGCGCCGATGCCGACAGAATCCGGACAGTGCAGATACGCTGAAGAGCAGTCAGGGGGCCCTTAGCTCAATGGTTAGAGCAGCGGACTCATAATCCGTTGGTTGCAGGTTCGAGTCCTGCAGGGCCCACCCCCAGACCGCTGAACTAACGCTAGACCGTTTCTGGCGTCGGATGGACCCACGGCTTGCGGTACGGACGCGCCAGCTTGCTGTTGGCCTCTTCGTCGCCAATCACGGAGTGGGACTTCGAATCCCAGTGCAGCGACCGGCCTATGTCGAGGGAGACGTTGCCGAGCAGGCAGCATGCGGTCGAAATGTGTCCTTGCTCGATGTCGGCGACCGGCTTGGAACGATTGTCGATAGCTTCTAGGAAGTCCTTCATGTGCGCCCGCAGGACGGGGAACTCGTGAGCCCCGAGCCTTGACTCGACTGTGTCGACGTTGTCGATCTCGTACTTGTCCATCTCGGTGGGAGCCTTGCTGAGAATGGGCTTTTCAGCCTTGTCCACCGGGATGAACTCCCACTTGGTGGTCGAACCTTTGAATAGGCCCTTTTCGCCGTAGATGAAATACGCCCATGGATAGCCTGGATAGACCGGCGGCCCCCAGTTGCGGTGCGTCCACACTACGTTGAGATCGGGAAACGAGAAAGTGGCAGTCTGGGTGTCGGGCGTGTTGGCCTTGCTGTCTTTATCGACGAAGATGCCGCCGGTCGAGTGAACCACGGAGGGCCAGCCTAGGTCAAGGGTCCAGCGCACAAGGTCGATCATGTGGATGCACATGTCTCCGATGACGCCGTTGCCGTACTCCATGAAGTAGCGCCAGCGCCGGGGATGCGTCCACTGGCAGAACGGACGCATCGGCGCCGGGCCGGTCCACATCTCGTAGTCCAAGTGGGCGGGAGGATCGGTGTCGGGAGGATTGCCCCGGGGGCTTCTGTAGACGTAGCAACAGACCTCGGCGTGCGAGATCTTGCCGAGCATGCCGCTTTGAATGCGGTCGCGGGCTTCGATCAGGTGGGGGGCCGAGCGTCGCTGAGTGCCGACCTGAACGACCCGGCCGTACTTGCGGGCCGCCGCGACCATCGACTGCCCTTCGACGACATCGACCGAGATCGGCTTCTGGACGTACACGTCGGCGCCAGCCTGCATGGCCTCGATCGCCGGCAGGCAATGCCAGTGGTCCGGCGTGGCGACCTCGACAATGTCGGGCTGCTCCTGCTTGAGCAGCTCGCGATAGTCGCCGTAGGTCCTGGGCGCCTTGCCGGACTTGTGCCGTTTGGAAGCCGTCTTGGCGTCGGCGGCCAGGCTCTTGCTGTCGGGATCGCAGAGCGCGACGATCTCGACATCTTCGACCTGCACCAAGCGGAAGAGGTCGTTCTTGCCGTACCAGCCGGAGCCGACGAGTGCGACCCGCCTGGGCTTGTTGGCCGCCCTGGCCCCCACCACTGTCAGGCCGGCCGCTGCAGTGCCGACAAACGTGCGTCGATTGACGAGTTGCTGTGTCATGTTGGTTTTCGCCAAACAGAACACTATCACAAATTGCATCTAGGCAGGAGTGCTCCGGGGCGGAACAGGCTCGATGCCGCGTCTGGCCAGAAGATCACGATCGTAGATGCTTCAAGTGTCCGTCGTGGCTCTGGCGCTGCACTGCAGGGCGGCTTGGGTCGGTCGGTGATGCCAAAGTTGCCCCTCGCGTACAGACCGCTTGGCTGATCCGGGGCGGGCGAATTGCAGCAGGTCTTGCTGGGCTGCAGGACGCCTCTCTTCAACAGACCGTCTTGGCACACTCGGCAACCGCCAGACTCTGCCTGCCCTACCGGGTTAGTCAATCGACGTCGCAAGGCCTTGAATCCGCCTCATGCGTAAGACCTCTTTCAGCGCGAGATTGACGGTCGCGGAGTAAGTCTTGCCACCAAGCACTCGAACTGCCTCCTCCACGAGCACCTCATCTAGGAAAAGACTTGTTTGTTTCATGTGTATGCAGCAGCCAGCGAGGTCGGGCTAGACCCGTCAAAGCATGAAGCCCGAACTCAGACGGGGATGCTCCTTGGAGTGAGAAACGGGAACCGGCTGACACGCGACTACAACAAGAATGGCCTATCCTTAACCTTGAGACCACCGTTCGTCCCGATGACCGCTCGCGCCTTCGGCCTTGTTTGTGCTGGCCTTGCCGCGCTCCTTCTCGTTGCGGTCGCTGTCCCGTCATCTCCGGCGCAGCTTGAGATTTACCCGGACCTGACCCGGCTGCCGGTCGGCGAGCAGATCCGCTATTCCGTGTTCCAACTCCAAGACGGAGAACGGAAACCGGTCAAGAACTACAGTCTCCGGTCAAACGACCCGGCGATTGTTCGCGTGGTTGACAAATGGCGGCTTTCTGCCGTGTCACCCGGGACCGCGGAAGTGCTCATCCACAGCGATGTCGGCAAGCGCGTGTTGTCAGTCGATGTCAGTCCGGAGGCACGGCCCGAGATGCCCGCTACGCACCACTCGCAGGTCGATCGTCTCGTCGGAGAGGAGCTGCTCTTTGTCGGGCACGCCAATCAAGACGGGTACGACCACACTGCGGTGGCGAAGCCTGGAATAGACCGGCTGGTGCGAGACTTCAAGGCGCGCGGGCATCCGGTCATCTATTTCGTCAGCGAGGACTATCCGTTCTGGTACACCGATGACCGCCAGCCCGATCTGGCAATCGTAAGCGAGGGTCAGGAACACGAGATCTTGGTCGACGCTGAACGGATCGTATTCACCGGCGGCGACTTCATGTTTTGCACGCCGCGGAACGCCCAGATGACACTCCACGGCATGCTCAAGGCAGCGAATCGGGAACGCATCAATTTTGTGTTTCCCGCCGATGCGATCTGGGCGGTCGACATTTTCGCGCCCGGGCGATTCCGCCCATACCCAGCCCCGATGGCTCTGCTAGCTCACCTCATGTCCGGACATCCGACCCATGAGGATCGATACGAGCAGGTCGTCGTTCCGTTCCTGGAACGGCTCCTCGAGGAGTTTCCGGTCACCGGCTATCCGGCTGTCGCGCCGGGGCCGCCGCTCGCGGAGCTCGTTGAAGGCTGGACGGTTGACGTGGCGATTGACAACGAATTCACCCGGCGCTATCGATCGGGCGACCCAAACAAGGTCATCCGCTTTGATTTCCCCTCGATATAGTTGCATCGGGGCTGGGGCGCATTATCGGGGGCACACTTCGAGGCCTGTTCACCGACTGCACGGCCTCAATCGGGAGCGAACCCTTCCGATTGAATGGCCCGTGCCGGCTTCACTAGCCGTCCATGGCGACGACGGGCTCGCCGCCATGCAAGCGGGCATGTGAGATCCTCCGGCGGTGGGACAGCATGTCCTGCACGTGGCAACCCATGCTCGTGGCTTGTCAAGCGGCCACCGGCATGCCCAAGGACCACTCCCAAGCCGTCTGGACAGACACACCCTCCGGAACTTCCTGCGGAAAGCCGTCCGCGGCCAGCGTCAGGACAAGCTTGCCGGCCTCAGGCATTGCGGCGCCTGCCGCTTGCAAGGCGCGAATCTCCCGCTCGGCCGTGGCCGGGTCTGACAGGTCGGTACATGTTTGGATGAGATTCGCCTCGCCGCTTGGACCGCGGGCGAGGAAATCCACCTCGAATCCTTCCCCCGTGCGGACATAGGTGATCTCGCACCCCCTGCGCTCGAGCTCGACGAGCACGGCCGTCTCCAAGGCGTGGCCAAGGTTCGCCTTGCCCGTCCTGTCGAAGATCGGGATCAGGCCGGTGTCCACGGGGTACGCTTTGCGCGGGTTCACCATCCGCTGGCGCTCCGACGCCGATTCCATCCAGATCACGCGGATCAAGAAGCAGTCATCGAGATATCCGAGCATCTGATGCACGGAGTCTTTGGAAATCGCGATCCCTTGCGACCTTAGGGATCGGTAGAATTTCTCGACGCTGAAGAGTGACGCGGCGTTGCCGAGCAACTGCCGGACCAGCCAGCGCAGGCCGGTCACGTTGCGTACGTCATGGCGCTCCACCACGTCCCGGAACATAGCGACATCCACGTAGTCCCGCAGCAGTTGCCGCCGCACGGGGTCTTCGAGCCCTTGGGCCTCGGGGAATCCTCCTGTGCGGAGCCAGTCGATGTAGGCGCGCTCCATCCGCGACCTGAGCGTGGCCGTCGGGCTGCTCCCGTCCACCGGAACATTCGTGCCGCGATGCCGCTGTGCCTCCTCGAAGCTGAACGGATGCAGGAGGATGCGCCAGCCCCTGCCGCGCAGCGCGGTCGCGATCTCCCGCGAGAGCAGGCCTGCGGACGAGCCCGTGACAACGACATCATCCCCATCGGTCTCCAGAATCCGCCGCACGAATCTCTCCCAGCCCCTGACCAATTGGATTTCGTCAAAGTGCCAAGTCACGGGAGCAGCCTCTTGCGCAGAATCCGCATACAGCCGGCAGTACTCGTCGACCAAGAGGCTTAGATCAGAGGCGTCTAGGCCGACGAGACGCTCGTCTTCGAACGAGACGAATGGCAGCAGGCGCTGCGGAGTGCCGTCACGAAGCTTGGCGGAGCGCAGCTGATGCAGGAACGTGGTCTTGCCCGCGCGGCGGACTCCTACGACGGCGCTTACCTTGCCGGGAAAGTGGACTCTGCCATGAACGGTGCGCGTGGTCATGGCCGGCAGCGGATTCCGAGACGAGTCCGCGAGCAAGTCACGAAATACCTGTTTCAGCCTTGGACGCGAGACGGTCATACCTCGTATGTTCTCCTTTTAATAAGGATAATATCATACAAATTTATCATTTCAAAAGGGTGATTTTGTGACACCCCAAGATCCGCACGGCTCATCTTTCGCGACCGCTACGCAGGCAGGGACTCGATGCGGAACACGGACTGGCCCCAGAGACATCGCCGCCTGTCGGGAGCCTCATGGGCGACCGGTCGAAACCGCAGCGGGCGTGCGGAGCAGGAACTCCGGCGCGTAGAGGGGAGGACCTCCAAGTGAGGCGGCTCGATGCCTATCGATTCAGACTGGCGATCTCTCCGAAGTACCGCATTGCCTGCTGTTGCGCCCAGAACCACGACCCGCTGCGCCCGAGAAACGCTACGTGCCCGCCATGTGGCGGAGCCAGCAACGCAATCCACGGATTCTGTTTGAACGTGTCCACGTCAAACGCCCGGAACGGGATGAAGGGGTCGTCCTGGGCATGAAGCACCAGCGTGGGGATCCGGATGTCTTCGAGGAAGACGGCGGACGAGCACTGGCGGTAGTAGTCGGCGGCATCCGCGAACCCGAACGCCGGGGCCGTGATCTCGTCGTCAAACTGCCAGATTGTCTTGATGGACGACAGGTCCCGTTCGGGGAACTCCCGCGGCATCAGAGCCATCTTGCTCCGCAGAGCAGCGCGCAACCGACGCATGAAGCGCTGCTCGTAGACCCTGTTCCGCAGCCTGCCGATCTCGCGCGAGCACATTGCCAGTTGGATGGGCGGCGAGACCGCGCAGACGGCCCGGACATGGCTCGGGGCGTTCTCGCCCCATTCCCCGGCGAGCTTGAGTGCGATGTTGCCGCCCATCGAGTAGCCCAGTATGCATACAGGGCGTGGAGCGAGTTCCTCGACTACCCGCCGCAAATCATGCGTGAGGCCGGAGTGATAGAGCGTCTTGCAGAGATGTTCCGTGCCGCCGCAGTTGCGCATGTTCAGGCGGATAGAATCGAATCCCGCCGAGAGCGCGGCCTGGGCGGAAGTGACCATGTAGGGGGCCTGATCGCACGCGGTCAGGCCATGCAGCGCGATAACGGTCGGACGGTGGTCTGCCGCCAGGCCGCTGTCCAGCTCGTTCACCTTCGCCAGCACGGTCGTGTCGGCATCCGTCGTGAAGAACCGGGACTGTGTCGGATATCGCTGGGGGTCGAGCGAGCGCGGCCAGTAGCGCGCCACAATCGTTTGCACGTCACCGTGCCGGATCAGCGGGTAATAGGGAATCAACCAGTCCGCCCGCCTCAAGATGTCGGCGGAGGGGCGCTCGGTCGAGACGGCCTCAGGGAGAGGCACTGGCAGGCTCCGCCAGCAACTCGGCCAGTTCCTCGCGCAGGCGGTTGACTTGATCGCTCCAAAACGCTTGGTCGCGGCCGGCATGCTCGTAGCGGATTACCCCGGCACGGTCCACCAGCATCATGTACGGCACGTAGGGCCGCGCCATCACGGACAGGTCGGCAAAGCGCACCCAATCCGAGCGCAGCGAGACGCCGATCGGGAACTGCACGCGGTGCTTGCTCTTGAACGCGTCAATGTTCCCGGGCGCCCTAGGATTCACCGCCATGCCCATGATTTCGAACCCCTGGCCGGAAAACTCGCTATAGATCGGAGCCAACGACTCGCAGGTCTCCTGGCAGTGCGGGCAATCGGTAGAGATCCACAGCACGGCAACGACCTTGCCCTTCAGTTCGGCAAGGGACACTACCTGGCCGTCCGTGGTCTTGAGCTGAAGCGCCGGGGCCTCGCGGGGCACCTCGCCCGCGACGAGTCCGAGCGCTGAAACGAGGACAATCAGGATGCAGGTAGCGATGCGCATGAGCCTTAGCCAACGTACCGGTGCCGGTATCCGCAATTTATCACAGGCGGTTCGGAGGTTCGCTTCCGCAGGACACCCGACAAGGTCAGCGCGACACGACGGACTCGGCATAGAGCAACTCGCCGGTCAGCCCATCGTAGTACTGGAACACCGCTTGGGGGTTCTCGTAGGCAACCAAGCGGTCGCCGCCCTCCGAGGGGTTGTTGAACACGTTGTTCACCTGCACCACGCAGTAGATCGGACGCCGCCGGTATTCGTTGGGCGTGTCGTTGACGATGAAGCTGGACCAGCGGATCTCACTCTGGCGGCCGAAGGAGTCATACATGCCGGACTTGGGCCTGTTGCCTTCCGAGCGCAGCGGGTGATTGGTCGAGTTGTGCGGGCCAGAGGCAAACTCCCACACGCGGTCGGTGAGCTTGATGGCGAAGCTGTTGTGCAGGTCCCCGGTCAGCACGAACACCGGCTTGCCCAAGTTGTCCCAGAAGTTGATCATGTCCTCGCGTTCCCACAGGAAGGCGGTCCACGCATCGTCCTTGTTGGTCTCGGAGATGTTGGCAGATCCGGTGCCGCCGACATGCGAGATCGAGAAGTTCACCGAGGAGACGACGAAGAAGAAATCGGCATCGGAGGCCTGCATGGTCTGCTTGACCCAAGCCTTTTGCTTCTCGCCCAGCATGGTGCGGCCGACCCTCTCGCGATCCTTGGTGTCGTGCATCATGCGATACGACCGAGTGTCCAGGTACAGGAACTCGGCGTTGGAGACACGCTTGCTGAAGTAGGAGCGCCGCCCGATCGAATAGACCGGCTGGCCGTCCGCGGCGGCCGCCGGGCTGATGCGCAACCGGTTGGCGTCCAAGACCTCGACCACTTCGTACACCTTCGCGTTCGGAACGCCGCCCTCGTCGTCTGGGTCGGTGCCGTCGGGATTCTCGCCCAGCAGCATCGCGCCCCAGTCGGGTGTGCCCCAATGCACGTGTAGGGTTGACTCGGCTTCGAGGCCCGTGAAGTCGGCCTCCGGGTCCGTCAGGACATCGCTGCCAGCCTCGAGCTCGGCGCGGCCGTAGACGATGCCGGGCGTCTCCGGCACGGGATTGCTCCAGCCGAGGTAGTCGTACCAAGCCCGCGTGCCCACGTCGCGGAACACCGCCCTCCGGTTGCGCCGCCCCGGCTCGCCAGCGCCATAGATGTCGTTGAGCAGCTCGTGGTCATCGAACGTGTAGTACGAGGGCACGTTGCGGTGCCACGCGCGCAGATTGGCGCCGTTGTCGTAGAAATTCTTGTAGTTCTCCCAAACGCCAACGATGGCTGGCATGAATTGCACCTCGCGGGGCGTGTCGGCCTCGGCGGTGCCGGTCTGCTCGCGCCACTGGTCAGCCGTGTAGAGGCGAGTGTCGTTCTCATAGAGCCAATCGCCGTCAAGGATCGCGAAGTCGACCGCGCTCTTGTCGGTGGCGCTCGTCAGCTCGCGCAGCATGGTGCCGTGCGTGAGCAGCGCCCGGCCGATCGGGCTGCCGCTGGAGTTCTGATTGTTCCCGCAGGCGAACTCGAAGCGGAAGTTGTAGCGCCCATCGGGATTGTGCTCGGTCACTAGGGCGGACGGATCGGGCAGGGTGTGGAACGAGCCGGAGCGCTCCTCGTCGCCGGCCGCTGCGCCGCCTGTTCCGATCTCATAGAAGTACTTGGTGCCAGGCTCAAGCCCTTCAATCATGGTCCAGCCGGTGTTGTCGTCGCCGAGCAGGGTGGTGCCAGTGGCGGTCATCGTCAGCGCATCGGCGGCCGTGCCGTAGAACACATTGAACTCGCCCGGCTGGGACGTGCGGGCCCAAACCCCAACGTGGTTGTGGCCCAGCCGGCCTAGGACAGGGCCGTGAGTGACTTCGGTGCCCGTCTCACCCGAAGATTGAGTGCCGGGGCCGCATCCCCAGACAAGAATCGAGCAAAGGATGGCTGCAACTGCGATCTGTTTCATGCAAGGGAGAGATTAGCAAACTGCCGGCGACCGGCGGTGCGATGCTGGCGAATCTGTCGCAGCCAAGTGCAGTCCTGCGGAGAGCTCGCGAACGATGCGCGCGTCGCCCTCCAAGAAATCGTAGGCTGGCAGCGCCTCGCAGGCCTCCCACTTCATGTCCGCGAATTGCGCGCCCTGCGGCGAACCGGCGTAACGGTCGACCCTGAAGAACGCCAAGCAGATCGCCGGCTTGCCCGGATAGGCGTACTCATAGCGACAGACTTCTTCGAACTCCTCGGCAAGAACGCCCAGCTCTTCGCCGAGCTCGCGCACCAGGGCTTGCCCGGGTGTCTCTCCGGGCTCCACCTTCCCGCCGGGGAACTCCCACTTGCCGCTGTGAGCCTGATCGTTCCTGCGGCGGCAGATGAGGACCTTGCCCTCCCGCTCCAGCAGCGCGACAGCGACTGTCGTCATACCGCCTCTTGAGCCACCTTCACGTCGATGCTGCGCCAGCAATACCAACTCGCAACGCTGGCGTAGGGTCGCCACGGCGCGGCCAGCTCGATGGCCTCGGGCTTGCGCGGGAGTTCCGACAACCCGTGAAAGTTCCGCAGGGCCTGCCGCACGCCGAGATCGTCGTACGGCAAGACGTCAGGACGTCCCAGGCAGAAGATGAGATACATCTGCGCCGTCCAGATTCCAATTCCTCGCAGCTTGGTCAGCCGCTCCACGATCTCATCGTCCGGCCGGGTCGCCAGCGCGCCAAAATCCAGGCTTCCATCCAAAGCCTCTTGGGCCAACCCAAGCAGGTACGACGCCTTGCGTGCCGAATAGCCTGCGCTCCTCAAGCTCTCCTCGCTGCAGCCGGCGATCGCGGCCGGGGTGATGCCGGCGGGTTCGATTGACGCTTCCAGCCGCCGCACGATCGAGCGGGCAGCAGCTGCTGAGATCTGTTGCGCGGTGATCGAGCGCACGAGCATCTGAAACGGCTCCGGTCGCAGCTCCAAGGTGCATGGGCCGTGCTGGCGGACGAGTCGCGCCATGTGCGGGCAGGCGCGAGCGAGGTGCTCGTCCGCCTTGGCAAGCATTTCGGCCAGCTGCGTCATTTCAAATCTCGTCCCAGGACCGACACTCCTGCCATGTCGTAGGCCAGCAGCAAGGCTCCGATGGCGCCATCGTGCGCAGCCGTCTCGACACGGCAGTGCTGCTCGCCGCAGCGCGACATGAAGGATTCCAGCACCCTGCGGCTGCGGAACACGCCGCCCGAGTAATGCACCGGAACCTGTGCCCGCGGCAGTTCGAGCATGCCAGTCACGGTGACAGCCAGGTCAGCCAAAGCGCGGCCGGCCGCTTGCAAGACTTCGGCCGCGCAGCGATCTCCGGCTTCGGCAGCCGTGTCAATGTCCGGGGCCAGACGCGCGATTCTGTCCCGCGGCCAGTCGGGCCCGTAAAAGCAATGCATGGCCTTGTTGACGGAGTCCGTGCCAGTGACGCCAAGGAAAAGATCCACGAGATTGGTCTGATCCCCCCAGCCTTCCTCCGCCGCCAAGGCGAGCCGGACGGCCTTGCGGACGATGCTGAACGCGCCGCCCTCGTCCCCGAATAGGTAGCCCCATCCGCCGCAGCGAACTGTCGTGCCGGTAGCGTCCTTGGCAAGGGCGATGGAGCCCGTGCCCGCGATTACGATCGCTCCGGCCCCGCCTTGCACAGCGCCAGCGAGCGCGACCTCGGCATCGTCGCATACGCGGATGGCGTCAGCGCGGACGACCCCGGCGATCAGGTCTCGCTTGTCGGCCGGACCGCCGCTCATGCCGAAGCAAGCCGCCTCGAACTCGGTCGCGACAGGCAGGCCGGCCAGTTCCAGCGCATCATCTACCACGGCCGCAACGGCGGTCCTCAGCTTGGACCGGCCCTCGCTCTTCGACGCGTGGTTGCACGGGCCGGCCCTGCCCCGCCCCAACAGCTTGCCCCCGGCATCTCCGATCACGGCCTTGGTCGAAGACTGGCCGCCGTCGACGCCGAGAAACAAGCGTCCCGCCGCCATCGGCTAGATACCGATCGCGTTGCGGTAGCAATAGCGCATCAACAGTTGCCACTCTCGCATCTGCTGGTCGATCAAGTCGGCCGGGGCCGAGCTGCGGGCCGCCGCCGCGGAGCAGCGGTCGATGAACGCGTAGGGATCCCACCGGGAGCCGGCCCGAGCCTCTAGCTCGCCGAACACGGGATGCGTGCCGACACGCCGGAACCAGTACTTCGCATTGCTCCAATCGCCTTCCTGGCGATGCATGATGCCGTGCCAATAGCTTCCGGACGCGGACGGGATGCCCTGCGAAATCCTGTGGGACTCGTCCAGCGCCGAGAAATACAGGTAAAGGCCGGACTGGACGCACCTGGCGAATTCGCGGTCCTTGATCGCGCCGCCCTCGAAAAGATCCTCTGGTTTCAGCTGCCTGAGCTCGCCCAGTTGCGGGCTGTCCGTAGGTGCCTCGGGCACCAGCGGCATCGAAAGCGGCGGCGCGTCTCCCGGGGCTAGCAGCGAGCGGATTCGCGGCCCGAATTCGGACGGGTCCAGTTGCATGTGGTCCTTTACGGTAGCGAGCCCGGCCGAGTCGGGTCAATCGCCGCTGCTAGGGCAGGCTTGGCACGGGCGCTCCGGACGATCCGCCGAAAATCGAGAAGCCCGCCAGCGCCACCGACAGCCCAATCAGCAGCAGCACGGCGGCCCAAGCGATGAGATTGTACAAGGGCCCGTTGGTCCACTCGTGCATCAAGTCCTTGCGATTGACCAGCTTGAGGACGATGATCATCACAACCGGCAGCAGGACGCCGTTCAGAACCTGAGAGAGCAGGATCATCGGCACGATGGGAAAATCCGGGATCAGCACCACGCCCGCGCCGAGCGCGATCAGCAACGTATACATCCAATAGAAGGACGGCGCCTCGTCGAAGTCGTGGTCGACGCCCGATTCCAGGCCCAGCCCCTCGCAAACCGTGTACGCGGTGGACAGCGGCAAGATGCTCGCCGCGAACAGCGAGGCACACAGCAGGCCGCCCGCGAAGAGGGCGTACGCATAGGCGCCGAGCGGCCTGAGGGCCTCGGCGGCCTCCGCGGCGCTGGCAATGGGTCGCGGCCCCTCCTCCCAGATCGCACCGGCGCAGGCCACGATGATGAAGAACGCGACCGCCGCCATCATGACGCAGCCGGCGACGACCTCGATGCGCGTGTCGCGGTACTGGGTGCTGTCGATGCCCTTCTCGACAATGGCCGCCTGCAGATAAAACTGCATCCAAGGAGCCACCGAAGTGCCGACAAGGCCGACCAGCACCGCAATGTACGAGCGATCGGCCAGCAGGACCGGGCGCACCGAGCTGCCCAACGCAGCGCCCCAGTCGGGCTCGACCAAGATGGCCGAGATTACGTACGCCACGTAGAACACGCTGGCGGCAAGGAAGACCTTCTCAACGCTTTGGTAGGTTCCCTTGACAACCAAGAACCAAACCAGCAGCGCTCCAAGCGGCACGGACACATAGCGGCTGACGGGCAGCAGCTCCATCGCGCCCGCGACGCCCGCGAAATTGGCCGCGATGTTGGTGAAATTCACCACTAGCAGCAGGCCCATGACAATCACCGTCATGCGCAGCCCGAACTCCTCGCGAATCAGGTCGGAGAGGCCCTTGCCCGTAACCGCGCCCATCCGCGAGCACATCTCTTGGTTCACCACCAGCAGCAGCGTGATCGGCAGCAGTGTCCACAGCGGCACGTAGCCCCAGCGCGCACCGGCCTCCGAGTAGGTGAAAATGCCGCCCGCGTCGTTGTCGACCATGGCGGTGATGAAGCCCGGCCCCAGGACGGCCAAGAATGTCAACAGCCGCCCGCGCACCCGCTTGAGCACAGCCATCTAGAGTCCCCGGTCCGGCTCCGGGATCAGCATCCCTATGACGTCGTCCGCCGTAATCGCGCCCTGCAGGCAGCCCTCTTCATCCACCACCGGCAGGGCGTAGAGGTTGTACTTGTCAAACAGCTCGACCACCTCGTCCGCCGTCGCATCCATGGAAGCTCGGACAGTCTCGCGGTAAGCCAGCGAGATGGCCGGGGTGTCCGGCATCGCCACGGCCAGTCGGCCGAACGGGACCGAGGCGACCAAGCGGCCGTCAGGTTGCACCAAGAAGACGTGCGTCAGCCGCTTGAGCTGGGAGTCGTCGCCGCGCAAGTTCTCGATGATGTCGCCAACGGTCGCATCCGAAGGCTGGGCCAGATGGCGCGTGCCCATCATCCCGGCGGCGCTGTCGTCCTCGTACTCGAGCAGCTCGGACACCTCGTCGGCGGGCTCGGGCTCCATGTCCCGGACGATCTCCTCGCGCTCGATCTCGTCGAGCTGGGCAAGCGCGTCGGCAGCTTCCGCAGGATCCATTTCTTCGAGGATGTCAGCCGCGCGGCCCGAGTCCAGCAACCGCAAGATCGAGGTCTTGACGGTGGGCTTGACCTCCTCGAGCGTCTCCGCCGCCACCTCCTCGTCAAGCGTCTCGAACAGGGCCTCGCGCTCTTCGGAGCCGAGTTCTTCGACAATGTCGGCCAAGTCGGCAGGATGGATGCCCTCCAGCCGGTCGTGCGAGATCAGCAGCCGCAGGCGCCGCTGCGGGTCCGGCTCGACAATGTTGCAGGCCTCCCACGGGATCGAGTTGGGGGCCAGCCGCTCTTGAACCGCGCGGATGGTCCGGTTGGGCAGGATCCCCTCGGTCAGGCGCCGGAACGCGCCCTGCATCCCCACGCCGACCTCGTGGACCCACAGCTGTTCGTTGCCGTTCTCCGTGATGCGCAGAGCTAGGTCGTTCACGCGCACCACCTTGCGCCCGTTGACATCGATGATCTGCTGGTCCAAGAGATCCTTGGTCAGCAGCAGGTGGTAGTCGTCCCCGTAGTACGGTGCGAAGTTCTCGTCGGAAAGGTGGATGCCGTCCTCGGCGAATTTCCGGACCTGGTCCCAGCGGATCGCAAACTTTGTGCGACCGCTGCCAAACAAGAAACGCGATATGCGCTGGGGGTGCTCTCTAGGGAATACTGCGGCCTCGCGCACGCGCCCAATCCTGGCGCCGTGCGGGCCGATCAGCCGCAGGCCGGTCAGCTCGGTCAGGTAGACCAGCCGCGGGAATTCTGTCCGTGCACTCTCCATGGCCATGCAGCCGTGCGTGCGACAGCCGCGCCGCAGCGCGGCCGAGCCACACCGGCCTCGCGCTCGCCTCGCGACTTCCAGGGTCGTCAAGCATCGTTGACGCGGACTCCTCCCTAAGACCCATCATGCCCCAGCGGGCGGACCGGTGCAAGCCCCTCGGGCCGCTCAGCGTCGAATCCGGCCTCGATCCGCAAGAGGCGGTTGTACTTGGCGAGCCGCTCGGAACGGGTCACGGAGCCGACCTTGACGTGGCCCGCCCCGGTCGCGACGGCCAGGTCGGCCAGAAAACTGTCCTCGGTCTCGCCTGAACGCGCCGACACCACGGCTGCGAAGCCCGCCTTCGCGGCCCGGTCCACAACCTGGAATGTCTCGCACAGAGTCCCCACTTGGTTCATCTTCACCAGCACCGCGTTGGCCGCGCGCTCGGCTATGGCTCGCTCCAGCCTGGCGGGGTTGGTGGCCAAGAGGTCGTCGCCGATCAGGGCGCAGCGCCCTCCCAAGCTTGCGCAGGCCCGCTTCCAACCGCCCCAGTCGTCCTCGGCCAGCCCGTCCTCGATCGACACGATCGGGTACCGGGAGACCCAGTGCCGGAATAGGCCGACCATGCCGTCACTGTCGAGCTGGCGGCCCTCGCTGGACAGGCGATAGGCACCGTCGCGGTAGAAATGCGAGGCCGCGGCGTCGATCGCGATCGAGACCTGGCGCCCAGGCTCGTAGCCGGCGGATTCGATGGCGCGGACCATGTATTCCAAAGCCTGTTCGTTGGAATCGAGGCGCGGCCCCCAGCCGCCCTCGTCGGCCACGCCTGCCGCCCCCCGCCCGTCTGACGCCAGCAGCTCGCCCATGCTGCGATGGATAGCGGCGGCCGCTTCCAGAGCTTCGGCGAACGTGTCCGCGCCGTGCGGCACGGCGAGGAAGTCTTGGAATTCGATCTGGCGCCCCGCGTGCAGCCCCCCCGAGAGGATATTCACCATCGGCACGGGAATCTTCGCCGGCCGGCCGCCAGCCAGCAGCCGCCACAGCGGCAGGCCGGCCGATTTCGCGTGCAGGCGGGCCAACGCGCACGAGACCGCCAGGATCGCATTGGCTCCCAGGCGCGACTTGTCCGGCGTGCCGTCGAGTTCGATCATGGCGCGGTCCGCGCGCTCGCGCTCCGCGATCGGCCAGCCTCGCAACTCGTTGGCGATGGGGCCGTTGACGCTCTCGACCGCCCGCAGGACGCCCCGTCCGGCATAGGTGCCGGACGACCCATCGCGCAGTTCCTTGGCCTCGTGCCTTCCGGTCGAAGCCCCTGAGGGAACCTGCGCCGATGCTGCCGTGCCGTCCTCCAGGGAAGCCTCGGCCTCGACCGTCGGATGGCCGCGCGAATCGAGCACTTGAAGCGCCCGCAGGGTCTTCAGCCGCGCAGCCATCAATTCAGGCTACCAGCGGCCCCGACATTGAGTGGTCAAAGGCGCGGTGATGCCGTACCATGAGTTGCAGATATGTCTACCTCGCCAAGCCTTAGCCGCCGCACTTTCGTTGCCGGCGCTACTGTGGCAGCCGCCGCCCGACAGGCCCTGACTGCGAAGAGCGCCGCCCGGATCGTCGGTGCCAACGAGCGGCTGCATGTCGGCATGATCGGTGCCGGCGGCAACGCCAACGGCCACATGCGGGCATTGAGGAAGCTGGCCGAACCCGACAACGTCGAGATCGCCGCGGTCTGCGATATCTACGACCCGCGTCGCGAGGCAGCGGCCGAGTTCACCGGAGGCAAGCCGTTCAAGGACTACCGGCTGCTGCTGGAGCATTCCGGCCTCGACTACGTGACCATCTCGGTGCCCGAGCACTGGCACGCGCCGATCACCCTGGACGCGGCAGACGCAGGCCTGCACGTCTACGTGGAGAAGCCGCTGACCTACTCGATCGACGAGGGGCTGGCGGTCGTGAAGAAGGTGCGGAGCACCGGGATCGTCCTGCAATGCGGCATCCAGGGCATGTCCGACGACTCCTACGAGACGGCAGCCGAGCTGATCCAGCAAGGGGCCATTGGCAAAGTCGTGATGGCCCACATCGACTACTCCCGCAACCATCTCGAGGACTTCTGGGTGCGCGATCCCGATCCGGACGTCCAGCCCGGCGTAAATCTGGACTGGAAGACCTACCTCGGCAAGGCCAAGAAGCGGCCGTGGGATCCCGCCCGCTTCTTCTCGTGGCGCCGCTACTGGGACTATTCGGGCGGCATCGCCACGGACCTGTTCGTGCATCGACTCGCGCGCATCGTGCGCGCATGCGGCTTGACGGTGCCCTCGCGAGTGGTCGCGACCGGCGGCCAGTATTTCTTCAACGGCGGGGCGGAGGTGCCCGACACGTTCAACGCCCTGCTGGAGTATCCCGAGGGCGTCAACGTCCTGCTGGTCTCGTCCTTGGCCAACCAGTCAAAGATCCGCCACGTCATCCGCGGCAACAAGGGCACCATTGAGTTCAGCCGGGACGGCTTCAGCCTGGAGCCGGAACCGATCCACGAGAGCGACGTCCAGACCCGCCTGCACAAGAAGAGCGGCGGCGAGGACATGGCGCTGCACCACCACAACCTCCACAACGCGATCCGCGTCGGCGAGGCCCTCAAGTGCGACGCCGAGTTCGCATTTAACGTCTCGATGGCCTGCCAGATGACGGTCGAATCGTTCCGCAAGAAGAAGTCGCTCGCCTGGGACCGGCGCAGGCAGCGACTCGTCAAGACCTAGCTCGAGGCCTTGCGGCCAGCGCTCAGTCCCGGTCAACACAGGGCCGCCTCTCGATGCAGACCGGGGGCAGCGCGGATTGGGCTCCGCATCTTGAAGCCCGAGGCGGTGCGGTGGCTGCGACGGGAGTTGCAGCGTGGGGAGCCGTCGCGGGCTGCCCTGGAACGCAGGCTGGGCGAGCAGGACGGCTGGCGCCCGCGTCCAGGGAACGGAGCGCATTGGCCCGCTTGCGCGCGAATGCAAGGCATGGTGCGCTTCTGGCAGGCCGCGCGTGTCGATGTCGTTACCAGCGCCAGGCTTGACGAAGCGCTAGGCAGAACGTGACGGTTATATGTCAATTGTGTATGGTCGGCCGGCATCGCAGGAGGGGGCCGCAAGCCGTTTGCTAACATTGGTCCATGGCTAGTATTTCCCCGTCCGCTTCGAAGCAACCCTCCGGCTCCCGCTTGGGCAGCACTACTCGTCTGATAGGAGATATCGTCGCGGACGAGCCGCTATTGATCGTTGGTAAGTTCAAGGGGACCATCGAGTCGAAGTCGAACGAGGTCACCGTAGCCGAGAAGGCCGAGGTCGAGGCGGACATCGTTGCCGCCAAGGTTTCGGTATCAGGCCACGTCAAGGGCAGCGTCACTGGGCTGAAGGGCGCCAGATTCACTGGCACCGCAGTCATGACCGGGAAACTGACCACGACTAGCGAATTTGTCGTCGAGAAGGGCGCGGTTTTCCGTGGCCAGGTCGACTACATGTCCGAAGGCAACAACAACCACAAGTAGCAGCGCTATCGGCCGCGCCGGGCATCAGCCGACAGGCTTGCGAGCCTCGATGCTCTTCACTACATCGAGATAGTGCGGGGTGACGGATTGCACCTCGAACCCGGCCTTGCGGACGTTTGCCACAGTGGGCCGGTTCATCGCCGGCCCGTAGCGGCGCGTGAACGGCGTGCACATGTGCAGCATCGCGTTGAACGGGAACCAGCGGCTGCCGGTGTGCTCGAACATGCGCAGCGTGCCGCCGGGCCGCAACACGCGCCTGAGCTGGGACAGGCCTTCGACCGGCTCCGATACCGAGCAGAACGTGCATGAGGTGTAGGCCTGGTCGAAAGACTCGTCCTGGAAGGCCAGTTGCCGGACGTCCATTTGGTGCAACCGGATCTGTCCGTCGTACTCGCGCCGGCGCATGGCGGCGCGCTCCAGCATCCGCTCGCTCACATCCACCGCCTCAATCGAGCGGCCGGGCGGGAAGAACTGAAAATCGATGCCCGTCCCGGCGGCGACGAATAGCACCCGTCCGTCCATGTCGCTGAACAATTCGGTCTTGAAGCGCGCCCAGCGACGCTCGGCCGCGCGTGCGATGAAGCCATCGTAGGATCCGGCCGCGCCGTTCCACTTCGCGCGGTCGGTCAGGGACATTCGCTGCCCCATCTGCGCAACGCCCAGTCGGCACATGCGGTCGCCAGAGATGTAGCCGCGCCGCAGGCCAGCCCCAGCAGCAACAGCCCGGCGATGTCGGATCGGACTTCGCGGGCGGCAGCCATCCCACCGGCCATGCCGGCCAGCATCCCGCCCAGCATGATCTGGAGCATCGGCTCGATCATCCCCAGCCAGAGCCCGGCGACGAGCCAGCAAGGAACCGCCAGGACCATCCCCGCCAGCATGCCGGTGGCCATTGCCGCCCAAGCCGGCCACCCAGCCGACAGCGCCGATCCCGCGACAGCGGCGATGAGCGCGCATGCCGCCGAAGTCGCCAAGACGTCCCCGACGATGAAGCGGCCGCGACCGCCGATCGCACACACGGAAGCTACCCTCCGAGCTGCGCGGCGGCGAGGTAGCGCGCCACCTTCTGCGGATCCTTCACGCCCGGGCGGGATTCCAGTTGGGAACTGGCGTCAACGCCCCACGGCCGGACGGCGCGCACGGCATCTGCCACGTTGCCCCCATGCAGTCCGCCCGCCAGCACGACCTTGCCGTGGCGCTTGGCGGGCACAGCCAAATGCCACGGAAACGTGGTCCCGGTGCCGCCGTGACCGCCCTCTACGGCGGTGTCGAGCAGGAACGCCTCGACCCCGAATTCGCCCAGCCTCGCGTCGTCGAGTCGCGATCCGACCGGAACCGCCTTCCAGATCTTGAGACTACCCCCGGCAGCCCGGCGCAGCGAATCGCAATCTGCCGGGCTCTCGTCCCCGTGCAGCTGCGCTACGTCCAGGCCGACGCGGCGCGCCGTAGCGGCCACGACTGCCGGGCTCTCAGAGACAAAGACACCAACCTTTAGCACGTCGTCCGGCAGCGCTTCCACGATTTCGCGCGCTCTTTCCGGCGTCACGGCGCGCAAGCTGCGCGGAACGAAGATCAGGCCGATCGCATTCGCGCCAGACCGCGCCGCATGGACGGCGTCCGCGGGGCGAGTAACGCCGCAAACCTTGCGCAGCTCCGGTTGCGAGCCCTCGAACACTGGCTTCAGAGTAGCAGCGCCGGCGACGCGGCCCTCCCGCACTGCTGCGTATCAGCCGCGACCGAGCTGCATGCGGATTTCCGCGGACAATGCCGGGATCCGCCCTACGGCCGCTAGCCGCTCTAGGTGCGCGATGACCTGCCGCACCGCAAGCGGCCTTGCGCGGGGATCGATTTCGTCGTATACCGTGTCCAGCATCGCTGCCGGTTCTCGCTGGCCGGCCTGCCAGGCATCGAAGACGCGCTCTTCGCGCCACAGCCTGTGCTTCCGCGCCGCCGTCAAGGCCTTGCGAGCGTCCCGCATCATCGTGCCGTGACTGGGCAAGATGACCCTCGCCCCCAGACCGGCCATCCTCTCGAGCGAGTCCAAGTACTCGATCATGCTCCCGTCCGGAGGGTTGATCACAACCGTCCCGTAGCCGGAAAGCATGTCGCCGCAAAGCAACGTGAGCGTCCGCTCCTCGAAAAAGCACAGGTGTCCGCTGGCGTGTCCGGGCGTGTGCAGGACTCGGATTCTCAGCGGCGGGCTGCCGGCGAGCGTGACAAGTTCGCCGCCCTCGAAGCGACGCTCGATGCGCAATCCCGACTCGGCGAGCCGCGCAGCCGTAGATGCGTGTGCCCAGACCGGCACGTCGAACTGGCGGCGGAGCGCTTCGACCCCGCCCACGTGGTCTTCGTGATGATGCGTCAGCCAGATTCCGCACAGCCGCCCCCCGGTGCGCTGCGCTTCCTCGTTGACGATCTCAGCCAGCCGGCGTTGCGCCTCCGGCAGGGGCGAGCCAGGATCGATCGCCACCAATTCAGAGCTGCCGACCAGCATGGCGTTCGTGTGGGTGGCCGGCGGCAGCGTGCGGGCCTCCAGCGGGATCACGCGGATGCCCGGCCGGAATTCGATCGAATGGGGCGAGTTCGGCTCGTGGGACTGCGAGCGCCAGAGGAGGTCGCGCCCGTCCGGGCCATGCTCGGCGAGCACTCGAATCGTCTCCAGAGTGGGCTGCGCCAGCAGCACATCACCCTTGTCCCAGCGGAGCAGCGCGTCGTCGGCTCGAATCCACTCGCCGCTTTCCAGCTCTCCCGGGATGACCGCGGGCTGGCCGACCTCGGCGCGCTCCCACTCCAACAGGAAGAACGTCGCATCGAAGCGGACCGGCGACAAGGGGGGCGTGACCCAGCGCCCCGCGAAGCGCAGTCGCGAGGCGTCCAGCGCCAGCTCGTGGCTGCGCAGCCATGCGCCGAAGTCAAGCGTGTCCGCTAGCAGCTGGTCCCGAGCCAGACGGATCTGGCCGACGCTCGGCAATCTTCCCGAGACCGCCAGGATGCCCGTCTCTTCGAACAGCTCGCGCAACGCGCAAGCCGTGTGGGCCGCGGGCCGGCCGGAGCGGTCGTAGGCATCCATGCCGTCGACCGAACCGGTCGCCGGGACCGCGCCGTCGGTCTCGGACAGGCGGCCGCCCGGAAACGCATGCCAGCCGCCCATGAAGCGCAGCGATTCAGACCGGCGCACCCAGAAGATCTCGCAAGTCCCGTCAGGCGTCGAGCGGTACGGGATCACCCCCGCCGACAACCGCGGGGTTGAAGGCCGGGGCGCGGAGGCGGGCTCAACCACGCCACGTGGCGAGCTGGCGCGAGGCGGCAAACCCTACCGTATCACGCGGGGCGCCGCCTCAAGCGAGCGCCTGCTCGATGAGCTTGCCGCCGTTGACGGTCGCACGCTCGGAGCGGCCGTTGTGCAGGTAGGTCAGGCTCAGATGGTCAAGGCCCAGCAGATGCAGGATGGTCGCGTGGATGTCGTGCACGTGGTACGGCGACTCCTCGGCGCGCAAGCCAAGTTCGTCGGTTGTGCCGATCGCCTGGCCGCCCTTGACGCCGCCGCCCGCCATCCAGATGGTGAACCCCCAAGGGTTGTGGTCGCGGCCGTCGCCCTCTTCGTTGAACGGCGTCCGCCCGAACTCGCCGCCCCAGATCACCAAGGTCTCGTCCAGCATCCCGCGCGACTTCAGGTCCGCGAGCAGTCCGGCGATCGGCTTGTCCGAGACGCCGCACCACTTGGTGTGGTTCTCTTCGATCTTCCGGTGCGCGTCCCAGCCTCCGCAGTAGGCTTGGACGAACCGGACGCCCCGCTCCACGAGCCTGCGCGCCAGCAACAGGTTCCGGCCGTACATCGCGGTGTGCTCCTCGCCCATGCCGTAGAGTTCCTTGGTCGCCTCGCTCTCTTGCGCCAGATCGACCGCTTCGGGCGCGTGCGCCTGCATGCGAAACGCCAGTTCGTAGGACTGCAGCCGCGCGTCCAGCTCGCTCTCGTGCGGATGTTTCTGCTTGTGGTGGCGGTTGAGCGCCGCCAGCAGGTCCAGCTTGCCGCGCTGCTGGCGCCCGCCGATGGCGTCGGGGGTTTCCAGATTGAGGATTGGAGCGCCCTCTTGCTTGAACAGCGTGCCTTGGTAGGCGGCAGGCAGGAAACCCGCGCTCCAATTCTTAGAGGCGCCGTTGATGCGCACCTCGTCGTTGAGAATGACGTAGGTCGGCAGGTTGCGATTGGCCGACCCGAGGCCGTACGTCACCCACGCCCCCATCGAGGGACGCCCGGCCAGGATGGATCCGGTGTTCATCTGGCAGACCGATCCGACATGGTTCAAGCCGTCAGCCGTGCAGGATCGAATGACCGCCAGATCGTCCACATGCTCGGCGACGTGGGGATACCAGTCCGAGACCCACAAGCCGCTCTCGCCGTGCTGGGCCCATTTCCGCTGGGATGGCATCAGCGTGTTGTGCGCGGTGCCCGGCATGGCCGTGAGCGGCCGGCCGTAGGATTCCGGCATGGGCTGGCCCGCGTATTTTTCCAAGGCCGGCTTGGGATCGAAGGTGTCCATGTGGCTCGGACCGCCTTCCATGAAGCACCAGATCACCGACTTGGCTCTCGGAGCGTGATGCGGATCCCGGGGGGCAAGCGGGTCCCGGGCCGCATGTCCGTGCTGCGCTTGGACGGCCGCCAGCGCCAATGCGCCCAAGCCGCCGCTGGCTTGGCTCAGGAATGCGCGGCGCGACCTCGCAGCCATCGAAACGCTGGCGCGTTGGGACATGTCAGTATCTCCTCGCCAAGACTCCCGTGGCGTCAGTTCCCGAACACGAACTCGTTCGAGTTCAGCAGCATGTGCGCGAAGTCCACCACTGCGGCGGCTTCCTGCTGGCTCATGCCAGCGGGAAGGACATCCGGCAGCAACAGCGGCTCGCCGGCGGCGGCGCGCTCGGCTATGATGCCGCGCTGGGTCTCGAAGAACGTCAGCACCGTGTCTTTCTCCCAGCCATCGGGCTGCCGCGAATACGCCAGGCGGAAGCCCTCGCGGATCTGCCGGTCCCGGTCGGCGCCCGCGGCATCCAGAATGCGCCCGGCCAGCCCCTGCGCCCAGCCCAGCGTGTGCTCGCTATTGAGCAGGGCCAGCGCCTGCGGCGCGGTAGTGGTCAGCGAGCGGCGCGCGCAAGACTCGTGCGTGTCGGGCATGTCGAACGACTCCAGCATGGGATAGCGCGAATTGCGGCGCACGAACACGTACACGCTGCGACGGTCTTGGGCATGCTGGCTTTCCGGCACGTCCCACCCGCCGCGCGGCTGGGACGCTCCCATGGGGAGCTCGGGGAAGACGCTCGGTCCGCCGACTCGGTGGTTGAGGCGGCCGGCCACCGCCAGCATCGAGTCGCGGATCACCTCGCCTTCGAGCCGCTGGGGAGGGAATCGCCACAAGAGTCGATTCAGAGGATCCTCGTCGGAGGCAGCTTGCCTGAATTCGGAAGACTGCTGGTAGGTTTGCGAATTCATGATCAGCCGGTGCATCTGCTTGATGCTCCAGCCGCTGCGCCGGAACTCCAGCGCCAGCCAGTCCAGCAGCTCGGGATGTGTCGGGCGCTCGCCCATGAGGCCGAAATCGCTGGGCGTGCGCACGATGCCTTGCCCGAAGTGGTAGTGCCAAAGCCGATTGGCCATCACTCTCGCCGTGAGCGGGTTGTCGGCACCTGTAAGCCAGCCCGCCAGCGCCGTGCGCCGTCCCGAGGAGCGCCCGTCCAATGCGGGAGCGTAAGCGGCGGGGCCTGGGTCCAGCAGCGTCAGATAGCCCGGCTCAACCTCCTCCAGCGGCGCCGCGTAGTTGGCGAACGAGAGGACGTGCGTCGCCGGGGCCTCCGGCCCCAGTTCGCGGATGCCCATGCCGACCGGCAGTGGCGCGGGCTTCAGGTGGTCAAACTCGGCCAGTTCCGCTTCTAGTTCGCGGTAGCGCTGCTTGTCCGCGTCTGGCAGCGAATTCGCCAGCTTGGCATCGTTGTGGTAGCGCATCTGCCACATGTGCTGCTGGAACAGCAGCCTTTCGTACATCGAGCGGTTGCCCGCGTTCTTGCGGAAAGCGTCCCGTGTCTCGGGGGAGCGCCGGTTCACTTGCGTCTCGAAGGCATCCGCGCGCTTGGCCTCCAGCAAGGCGTCCATCTGCGACCGGATTTCGGCAGTGGCCTCTTCCCACTTCGATTGCTGGAGTTCGCGCTCGGCTCGTTGCCGCTCGGTCAGCAGGTGGATCTCGTCATCGGTGGCCACATTGGTGAAGAAGGCCTGCAAGCGGTAGTAGTCGCTTTGCAGGATCGGATCAAACTTGTGGTCGTGGCACTTCGCACAGCTGTAGGTCAGCCCTAGGAACACGCTGCCGACGGTGTCGGTGATGTCCAGCAGAACCTCCTGCCGCCGCTGCATCAAGATCGCCGCATTGGACTCGTCGGCATAGTGGCGGTTGAACCCAGTGGCGATACGGGCCTGGGGGTCGTTGGGCCACAGCTCGTCTCCGGCGATCTGCTCTTGGACGAAGCGGTCGTAAGGCTTGTCGCTGTTGAGCGACTCGATCACGTAGTCCCGGTAGCGCCAGGCGTTGGGACGGGTCTCATCCGACTTGAAGCCCTCACTCTCGGCATAGCGCGCCAGGTCGAGCCAATGCCTCGCCCAGCGCTCGCCGTAGCGCGGCGACGCAAGCAGCCGGTCGACCACCTTGGCGAAAGCATCCGGCGAAGCATCCTCGACGAACGCCTGCACTTCAGCCGGAGTGGGCGGCAGGCCGTGCAAGTCGAACGTTGCCCGGCGGATCAGAGTGGTGCGGTCCGCCCTCGCGGCTGGCCGGATGCCCTCGCCGCGCAGGCGCGCTAGCACGAACGCATCGATCGGGTGAGCGGTGCTGGACGCCGGCATGTCCGGCTCGGCCACCGGCTGGAAGGCCCAGTGCGAGCGCTGGTGCTCTGGGAAGTCTGGCTCGCCCGCAATGCTCGCTGTCGCACCCGAAACAGTCGCGACAAAGGCCAATGCGGCAACACAGCAAAGGATAGGTCCGATCTTGCGGGACATAACGAAGCTTGGCGCGATGGCTGGCGTAACAGCCCCACGCAGTCACACTATCCGGTGTTTGCATATATATTGTCAAGCCCTCTCGCGTGGAAAACCGTGCATTGCGATGCGGGACCGATGACTATTGCCGGTGAATTCGAGAGAATCCGGCCGTTCGGGCAGCGACCGAGCAGACGGCAATCTGGAACGCGCCGCGCTTGTGTCCGGCCGGGACGCGGGAGCCGCACTCCGAGGCGCGGGCGGGACAGCGACGGCTTCGACAGCCAGAAGCTATCATGGGCGTACATCTCATGAAACGCTTGGTCCTCATCCTGCTGCTGTGCGTGGCGAACCCTGGCTGGGCCGGCGACGAGGGGTTCAACGGGCGCTGGGTGATCGAGCCGCTGGGCGAGAACAACGGGCGCGTCATGTGGCTGGAGATCAGCGGCGCAGGCGCGGGACCGATCACCGGATTCATGGTCGGCGGCGGCCCCGGCGGACAGCTGGACCCGATCCACGACGCCAAGATCGAAGGAGGCCAACTTGCGTTTCACCTCGAGCGCTCCTTCGGCCGGGAGAGGGACCGTTCGGTCAAGACTCCGGTCGCTGCGGCCCTGAGGGGCGACGTCCTGCACGGCGCCGCGACGCGCGAACGGGGCACCATCCTCTGGCTGGGGCGGCGAGCCCCCGTTGTGCTCGATCGCGACGACGGCTCCTGGAAGCCGTCCGCGCCCGTTGCGCTCTTGAACGGCAGAGATCTCGGCGGATGGCACACCCTGCGGCCCGGACGCGAAGAAGGCTGGTACGTCGAGGATGGCGCCCTCAAGAACCACAGGCGGGCTGACGTGTTGGTTTCCGACCAAGCGTTCTGGAATTTCCGCCTGCAAGTCGAGTTCCTCGTGCATCCCAACATGAACGGAGGCATCGGCCTGCGCGGCCGCTACGAGATCCAGATCCTCGACGACCACGGCACTCCCCCGAGCGACCACGGCAACGCGGCGCTCTACGGCCGCATCGCGCCTGCCGTGAACGCCAGCCGTCCGGCCCGCGAGTGGCAGTCGCTGGACGTGCGGCTGGTCGGGCGCGAGCTCAGCGTGGAGCTCAACGGCGTCAAGACCATTGATCGCAAGATCATCGATGGCTTCACGGCGATGGCCACGGACTGGCGCGAAGACATGCCGGGCCCGATCACTCTGCAGGGAGACCACGGCGCGGTGGAGTTCCGAAAGATCGTGGTCACGCCGCTGACGCAGTGACGAGGTCTCGCGCCGCGACCCTCGCGGCCGTCGCCGCGCTGGCCATAGCGCTATATCTGCTGCCCGTTGGCGACCGCGGGCTGATCGGCCCCGACGAGCCGCGCTACGCGTCGATCTCCCGCGAAATGGCCGAGTCTGGCGACTGGGTAACGCCCAGGCTGTGGGGCGAGGCATGGTTTGAAAAGCCGGCCATGCTCTTTTGGATGGGAGGCCTCGGCTATTCCGCCGGCCTGCAGTCGTACACAAGGGTGCCCGTGGCGCTGCTCAGCCTCGGATTCCTGGCGTTTTTCTTCTGGCGGGTGAGGGCGCACTTTGACAGCGAGACGGCCGTCACCGCGACCTGCCTGCTTGCCACGTCGGCCGGCTGGACCGCGTACTCGGATGCGGGGGTATTCGACGCGCCCCTCACTGCCTTCACCTCTGGCGCGTTGCTGTGCCTGCTGCCGTGGGCTTCCTCGCACGGCCGGGGCAGGCCTGCCGAGATGGCCGCGTTCGGCGCCCTGCTCGGATTCGGCGTGCTGAGCAAGGGCCTCGTGGCGCTGCTGGTGGCGGCGGCCGCCACGGTGCCGGTCCTCGTCCGGCGGCCTCGGGCCCTGCTGGACTTGCTGGGTCCAGTGCCGCTGGGTGCGTTCTGCCTGGCCTGCCTGCCCTGGTACGCGGCCTGCTACTGGGCGAACGGGCAGCGGTTCATTGACGAGTTCATCGTCCGACACCACTTCGAGCGGTTCGTCAGCTCGTCCCTGCAGCATGTTCAGCCGTGGTGGTTCTACCTGCCGGTGCTAGCTGTCTTTCTCCTGCCGTGGACGCCGCTGGCGCTTTCCCTGCGCTGGGAAACTGTGGCAGCCGGAACGAGCCGCCGCTTTCTGGCCTGCTGGGCGCTGGGACCGCTGCTGCTCTTCTCCGTCGCGGTGAACAAGCTGCCCGGCTACATTCTGCCGAGCCTGCCGCCACTGGCCATCTTGCTCGCGATCCAGTGGAAGGCCAGGGCCAGCAGGCCGCTCCTGCTTGCGGCGGGGGCGACGCTGCTGTTGGTTCCGCTGGCGGGCACTCTGCTGCCGGCGGCACTGGCCGACGGGATTCGCAGGGCTTGGGCGGGGCTTGACAACGCCGCCATCCTGGCCGGAGCCGCAGCGGGCGTCGCGGCGTTCGCGCTGGCATCGATCGCGGCGCTGAAGACCCCCCGCGCGCGGTCAGTTCCAGCCGTCTGCGCGATCGTGGCACTAGCGCTTGCAGCGCTGAAGTTTCAAGCCTTCCCGGCAATCAGCCAGCAGGCTGGCACGCGCGAGTTCGTGGCCAAGGAGCGGACGCGCCTGGCCGACTCATGCATCGGCGATATCCGGCGCCACGCGGCCTATGGCATTCGGCATTACAGCGGCCACCGCGTTCCGGCCTGCGAGCAAGTCCCGGCCGCATTCCGAATCGAAGGCGACCCCCCGGCGCTCGTGCCGAGCCAGGCGGAGGACGCCTCGCTTCCCTAGCAAGCGAGGGGCCCGGCGCCGCCCGACGCAAGCAGTTCCGGCAAAGCGCTGAGCGCGGAAAGGCTACATGCCAGGGGGGTTGGCGTCCGGGACCGAAGGCAGGTAGAGCGGCCGGGCGGTCTTGGCCGCCGGGCGGTTCAGGATCTCGTTCGCAGCGTTCAGCAGATTCTTGCGAGTGACCTGACCGACCAGTTGATTTTCGCGCAGCACCGGCAATCTGCGCTGGGTGCTTTCGCGGAAGATGGCCGCGACGCTGAACATGTTGAGCGACTCGTCAATCGTGCGTGCGTCCGAGTCCATGAACGCCGATACAGTCCATTCCGGCCCGGAAGCCTCTTTGCGCTTGGCTAGCGAGCGGACCAAGGCGTGCGCGGCAACCAGCAGGTTGTGGCGGCTGATTTGTCCCACCACGCGGCCGTCGCGAACGACGACCAAGCGCCGGTAAGCGGTCTGGAGGAACAGTTCCACGACTTCCAAGAAATCGAGGTCTGCGCTGATCACACGTCCCGAATCCTGCGCCATGTAGCGGCGAATCTGCGCTCCCGGCAGGTTGTCATAGATCGCGTCAATCAGGACCCTCATGCTGTGGGATTCGGAGAACACCCCCAAGTAGCGTCCCTGCCCGTCAACCACGGGGGCTCCTGAGATGCGATGCGAGAGCAGGAAGTTGACGGCGTCGAATGCATCCATTTCGGGCTGGAGCATCCACAACTGCTTGGTCATCAGCTCGCCGCTGCTGAGCGGGCTGCCGCCGAGGTCGCTCGACCTTAGGCGGTCAGAGAGGCTAGAGAGCACCCGGAGGCAACAGCGTTCGGTGAAGATCCCCAAGTAGGATCGGTCGGGGCCGACTACTGGAGCGCCCTTGACATTCACGTGGATCAGCTTATGGACACTGTGCAGGGCTGGCGCCTCTGGCTCGAGGGTGACCAGCTTCGTGACCATGAAATCCCGCGCGGTCTTCATTGCTCCGGCCTTGGCCGCTCGGGACGATTCCCCGCGTGAACGTTTACATACGGCCGGGAACCCTCCACCGGCTAAGGCGCTTCAAGTATGCAGCGGCAGCCTTCCGAAGTCAACTGCAGCAGCAGCGCGGGCGGCTTCCCCCAAGGACGGCGCGGAGAGCTACGCGAGCTCTTCCATTACCGTGTCGAGCGCGCTCTTCGGAGGCCGCAACCGGTCCTGGCCGAGCTGGGCCAGCGGAACTTCGTCAAGATTCAGGATCTCGGTGAAGCTTGGCTGGTCCGTGGTCACGTACAGCACGCCGGTCAGTATCTGCCCCTGCTCTGTCGCCAGCTCGATGCGATCGAGAGCCTTCAGGCGGCTGGTCGGATCGTAGTCTTCCTCGAGTTTCGCCAGGCGCAGCATGGAGCCGTCGTGCATCTCGACCTCGTACACCGTGCCGGGCGCGAAGTCTTCCTGCAAGTGGATCTCCTCAAAGTGCGGCACGAATCCGATCGACTGCAGCGGCACCTTGTTCTCGCGCACGTACTTATAGCTCTTGGTCGAGCCGACGTGGTCATTGAACGTCACGCAGGGCGAGACTACGTCCAGCACGGCCGTGCCGCGATGCGCCAGCGCCGCCTTGAGGATCGATTGCAGCTGCTTCTTGTCCCCGGAGAACGAACGCGCCACGAACGTCGCGCCCAGCTGCACCGCCAGCCCGCACGTGTCGATCGGCGGCAGGTCGTTGGCGATTCCGGACTTTGCCGTCGAGCCCAGATTGGCGGTCGCTGAGAACTGTCCCTTGGTCAATCCGTAGCAGCCGTTGTCCTCGATGATGTAGATGATCGGCACGTTCCGGCGCATCATGTGCACGAACTGCCCTAGACCGATCGAAGCGGTGTCGCCGTCGCCGGAAACCCCAAGTGCCAGCAGCTGCTTGTTGGCCAGCATGGCGCCGGTGGCCACCGCAGGCATCCTGCCATGCACGCTGTTGAACCCGTGCGACATGCTCAAGAAGTAGGCGGGCGATTTTGACGAGCAGCCGATGCCTGATAGCTTGATGACTTGCGTCGGGTCGATCCCCATTTCGAAGAAGCACTCGACGATGCGCTCTGAGATCGAGTTGTGCCCGCAGCCCGCGCAGAGCGTGGTCTTGAGGCCGCGATAGGGCTCGAGCCCAAGGCCGATGCGGTTCGAAACCGGCGCTTTCGCCCGGCTAGCGGTGGCGGTGCTCACAGCCCCTCCTGATCGACGATTGCGTCGGTGATGGTGCGGGCGTCCAGCGGCATGCCTCCGTAATAGCAGACGCTCCGCAAGTGGTCATGAATCGCCGGGAACTGCCTTCGCAGCAGCATGCGCAACTGACCGTCGCGATTCTGCTCGACGACATAGACATGGTCGTGTTCGGCGATGAACTCTTCCGTGGCGTGGCTGAACGGCCAGCCGCGCACCCGGCAGTAGGCGGTCTCGAAGCCGTATTCCAGCCGCAGCTGGCTGCGCGCCTCGCGGACTGCCTCATGACTCGTACCGGCGGCCACCAAGGCCACCCGCGCCTTGGGGCCGTCCTCGATGACCGGTTCGGGCAGCCACTTGCGAGCCCCCGCCATCTTCTTCTGGATGCGGTCCATGTTGCGGATCCAGTCTTCCTCGCGCTCGCTGTAGTTGGCGTCCTCGTCGTGGCCGGTGCCGCGCGCGAAATAGGCAGCCTGCGGGTGCCGGTTGCCCGGGATGGTGCGATAGGGGACGCCATCATCGTCCACGTCCCGATAGCGGCCCCAATCACCCTGGAGCCGTTCGATGTCCTCCTCGCTGAGCACTTTGCCGCGATCGATGTCCCAGTCCGGGTAGTCGAACTTGTCGGCCGTCCAATAGTTCATGCCCAAGTCGAGATCGAGCATCACGAACACGGGAGCCTGCAAGCGCTCGGCAACGTCGAAGGCCTTGGCGCCGAATTCGAAGCACTCCTCAGGAGTGGCCGGAATCAGCATCGGGTGGAACGTGTCGCCGTGCGACAGCGTGGCGGCCGAGAGGAAATCCCCCTGCGACGTGCGCGTCGGCAGGCCCGTGGAAGGCCCCATGCGCTGCACATCGATCAGCACGACCGGAATCTCCGCGAAATGCGCCAACCCAACGAACTCCGACATCAGCGAGATGCCCGGGCCGGCGGTCGTGGTCATCGCCCGCGCACCGGCCCAGCCGGCACCGATGGCCATGCCGATCGAGGCCAGCTCGTCCTCGGCCTGCACCACCGCGAAGGTGGCCTTTCCGGTCGACTCGTCAACGCGAAAGCGATTCAAGTAGCCCTGGGCCGCCTCGGCGAGGGACGAAGACGGTGTAATGGGGTACCAAGTGATGACGCTCACACCGCCAAAGACCGCCCCAAGCGCGGCTGCGGCGTTGCCCTCGACGATGATCTTGCCTTTGTTCCCGTCCATCCGCTCGAGCCGGTAGGGATCGCGCTTGACAAGATTCTCGGTGGCCCAATCGCAGCCGGCCCGGGCCGCGTTCCAGTTCAGCTCAGCCGCCTTGGGCTTGGTTGCGAACTGCTTCTCGATAGCCTTGCGGATCTCCTCCATCTCGATGTCCAGCAGTGCCGCCAGGACGCCGTCGTAGACCATGTTGCGCACGAGCTTGCGCAGCTTCGGCTGGGGGCAGACCGCGGCCGTGATGGGATCGAACGGCACGGGGTAGAAGCACAGGTCGTCGCGCAGCGCGTCCAAGCCCAGCGACTCGTCGTAGACAACCGCCCGGCCCGGGTCGAGGGACTGCACGTCCTCGTGGGCCGTCTGCGGGTTCATCGCCACCAAGAAGTCGACTTCCTTCTTGCGGCCCGTAAAGCCGAACTTGCTGGCACGGATGGTGTACCACGTCGGCAGCCCGGCGATGTTGGACGGGAACAGATTCTTGCCCGACACCGGGATGCCCATCTCGAACAGAGCCCGCAACAGGACCAGGTTCGAAGACTGGCTGCCCGACCCGTTGACGGTGGCGACATGGATGCTGAAGTCGTTGACGACCTCAAGTTCGGGTACAGTTACGGGTTCCCCGCTAGGGGATGCATTCACGGCTTGCATGAAAAAGGGGGCCTTGCGGCAACGACGGGCTTCAGGTCAAGCATCCGCCTTGACTGGACTTCACTTAGGCGTCCTGCCTTCTACCTTCCAGTATAAGAAAATCCGCCGTCCGACGTAACCAGATTGTTTCAATCGGGAGAGTATCTTCCGCGCTCGAGCAATCCCCGCGAAACGCCTGCCAAATCCGCCCCTGCGGCGCACGAGCGGCCGCATCGCTAGAATCAAGAAAAGGCAGCCCCCACCGTCGGGCCGAGGCCTGCTGCCGCCCCCGATTGCCCCAGCCAGGCTTGCCGGTCAGGGGCGGTTTCGCTCCGCGCTCGCTTGCTTCCGTTCGCCATGCTCGACAACGCTCCACCGCCTGCCACGCGCGACAGCTTGCCCGAAGAGACGGCACGGCGGCGGCGCTTTGAAGCCGCCTTTTCGCGCACCGCGGAACTGTACGGATTCACCGAAGTGTCCACGCCGATGTTCGAGCGGGCCGACCTGTTCGCGGCGCGCTCGGGCGCGGAGATCAAGAACTCGCTGCTGACCTTCCACTGCGACCACGAGGAGTACGCGCTCCGGCCGGAAATGACCGCGCCCGTCTGCCGCATGGTCGCCTCCGGGGCGCTCGCCGGGCTCGTGCGGCCGCACCGACTCTTCTATATCGCGCCGTGCTTCCGGTACTGCCGGCCGCATTCCGGCCGCCAGCGCGAATTCACTCAAGCCGGAATCGAAGTCTTGGGCGACCCCTCGCCCGGGGCCGATGCCGAGGTGATCGCGACTGCCCACCGTTTCCTGCGCGATCTCGGAGCGGCCAGGCTCACGCTCAAAGTGGGCACCGCCGGGATCTTCCGAGCCCTGCTGCCGGAACAGCTCAGCGCCGACGAGCGAGCCGCTGTGATCGGCCATCTCGACCGGCTGGCAGCCATCCGCGAGCGATGCGGCGTGGCGCGGCCGGACACACTGCTGCAAGAACAACTCAGGGCAGACCGGCGGGCCCTGGCGGCGCTGCAGTCGCAGGACGGCTACGCCGGCGAGTTCGCCATCGCGGAGGCGCCAGCGCTAGACCCGGAGCAACTGGTCCGCCGCCTGCCCGACGAGGCCGCGGCCACCTACCGCCACCTGTGGAATGTCGAGGGGTACGTTGACGAGGAAACCGCCGACCTGCTGCTGCGCGCCAGCGCGATTCGCGGGGGGCTGGAGGAGGTCTCCGAGCAGGCGTCCGCAGCCTTGGGCCGATCGAGCGCGAGCGCAGCCCTGGAGGATCTGATTTCGGTCTGCCAACGCCTGAGGCACTACAGCGTCGGCGGCTTCGAGATCACCCTCGGGATCTCCCGCGGGCTGACGTTCTACACCGGAACCGTGTTCGAGATCGCCAGCGGTTCGAAGAAGCTCTGCGGCGGCGGCCGTTACGACCGGCTGGTCGAACTCTTCGGCGGCGAGCCCACTCCTGCCACCGGCTGTGCCGTCCGGCTGGACACGCTGCAAGAACTGGGCCTGGACGGGCCCGCGGGCGATGGCCCCGAGGGAATCACCCTGCGGGCGGCCTCCGCCCAGGACGAGGCCCTGACCGTGCGGCTCGCCGAGGACTTGCGCACGCGGGGCGTCGCTATCGGCCAAGCGGGCACTCCGGCGGCCACCGTCAGCGGCAACACGCTGAGGCTGCCGGACGGCGCGGTGGTGGCGGCCGAGACCGAAGCCGTGCTGGAGGCGCTCTCGGCCGGCAGCTAGCCGCCCTAGGAAGCAGTCATGAATCCCATCCGATTCGCCATTCCCAAGGGAAGCCTGGAAAAGAAGACCCGCGCCTTCTTCGAGCGCTCGGGCATCGACCCTCGGGGCTACGCCGACGGCAGCCGCGGCTACCGTCCCGACCTGGGCCTGACAGGTGTCGATGTCAAGATGATGCGGCCGCAGGAAATCCCCTACATGCTGCAGGCCGGCTTCTTCGATCTCGGCATTTCCGGGATCGACTGGTACTACGAGAGCGAGGCGGCCGCCAACGTCGAGGATCTGCTGGATCTGGGCATCGGCCGGGTAGACATCGTGCTGTGCGTCTCCAGCCAGTGGGACGACGTGCGCTCGGCAGCGGATCTGTTCGCCAAGTTCGTGGACTCGACTGGCACGCAGCCCCTGCGGATCTGGACCGAGTACCTGAACCTCACCGAGGCTCTGGTGCGCCAGCACACCGATCTGGAACCGTCGCTGTACAGTCCCTACACACGCCTGGGAGTCGAGCGCAGCGGGGCTTCGCCGGTCGCCATCTTCCATTCCTTCGGCGCCACCGAATCCAAGCCTCCCGAAGACGGCGAGGCGATCGTGGACAACACCGAGACCGGCAGCACGATCCGGGCCAACGGCCTCAAGATCGTGCACAAGGTGCTGGAAGGCTCCACCGCGCACCTGCTCGCGAACCGGCGCGCCTTGCGCAACCGCGAGAAGCGCGAGGCGATCCTGCGCGTGCGAGACTTGCTCGCGACAGCGGCCCCCGCCGCACTCGAGGAGGAGCCCGCGTTCGGTCACATTTGAGCCTCCTGGCGGCCCGCCGCCTTGGAAACCGTTATCATGACTGCGGCGCCTTGTGGGACTCAATCGGCATATCGCCTTGGGGTTGGCCATAGGCCTGCTCGGCTCCTGCGCGGCATTCGCACAAGGCCGGCGGCAGCTTTCGGAGAAGCAGCGCAGGCAGCGCGAGATCCTGCGCTGGGAGCTGTTCCGCCCCGTGGTGCGCGGCAAGCACGCGGCGGTCTCGGCCGGAACACCCACCGTCACCCAAGTGACGATGCGCGTGCTGCAGGCCGGCGGCAACGCCGTTGACGCCGGAGTGGCCGCACTGCTGGCCGGAGCGGTAACCGAATTCTCTCACTTCGGGTTCGGCGGCGAGGCGCCGCTGCTAATCCGCACGCCCGACGGGAGCGTTCACTCGATCGCAGGGGTGGGCACGGCGCCGGCCCTGATGACCCTCGAGTTCTTCCTCAATCGGAAGAAAGATCCGCAACTGGAGCTCGAGGCCGCGCAGCGCGACCACAAGACCGGCCAGATCCCGTCTTACGGCACCATGCCGACGCTCGTGCCGGGCATGGTCGACGCGGCCCTGTTGGCCCTTCAGCGTTTCGGAACGCTTTCCTTCGAGGCAGTCGCGGAGCCCGCGGCCGCGCTGGCGCAAGAGCATCCGATCGACAGCATGCGCTCCCGGTCGATCGCCGAGGCAGGCTCGTTCCTGAGCCTGTTCCCTACCTCGCTGGCGGTGTACGCGCCAGACGGCCGCAGGCCGCGGCCCGGAGACTTGTTTCGCCAGCGCGACCTCGCCGAAACGGTTCGGAGCATGATGCGGGCGGAGCGTGCCGCGCTCGATTCCGGCAAGTCGCGCGAGGGTGCCATCGACGCGGTGCGCGATTACTTCTACCGCGGGCCGATCGCGCGAGAAATCGCAGACTTCGTCAAGAGCGATGGAGGACTGCTGCGGTACGAGGACTTTGCCGCATTCCGGCTGGAGGTCGAGCGCCCGTTGGTGACCGAGTTTCACGGCTACCAGATCTATAAGCCCGACTTCTGGACGCAAGGCGCGGTCTTGCTGCAGGCCCTGAACATTCTCGAGGGCTACGACCTGGAGGCGCTCGGCTGGAACACGCCAGAGTACATCCATCACTTGGTGGAAGCCCTCAAGCTGGCATTCGCGGACCGGGACGCGTGGTACGCGGATCCCAAGTTCGTGTCGGTGCCCGCCGCACTGCTGAGCAAGGAATACGCCGGTGCCAGGCGGGCATTGATCAACCCGAAGCGCGCGTCGACCGAGTTTCGCCCGGGCAGGTTCGGGCGGCGCCAGCCCATGCATCCCTCGCGCCACGCGCGCCGGCGGCCCCTGCCCGACGCCCTGGCTTCCAAGGACACAACGTCGATCAACATCGCCACCGCTGACGGCACGCTCTTCTCTGCCTCGCCCTCCGGCGCTTGGATGCCTGCGGTGATCGCGGGAAGCACGGGCATCCCGCTGACCCAGCGCGGCCACAGTTTCCTCACCGTCCGCGGCCATCCGAACGTGGTCGAGCCGGGCAAGCGGCCAAGGATCACGCTGACGCCGACGTTGGTGACGCGCCGGGGGCAGCCGTTCATGGCCCTCTCGACGCCGGGCGGCGACCAGCAAGAGCAGGCCCTGCTGCAAGTGCTGCTGGCAGCTGTGGTCTTCAATTTCAACTCGCAGGCAGCGGTCGAAGCCCCGCGCTTCCAGAGCAAGCACTTGGTGTCGAGCTTCGACGACCATGCGATGGAACCGAACGTGCTGCTGCTTGACGAGCGGATGCCGTCGTTCGTCTTCGAAGAGCTGGCCGGGCTCGGGCATCAAGTCGAGCTGCGGCGGGCTCGCAACAGCGGCTCGGCGCCGACAGCGGTGAAGCTGCTCCGCAACGGAGTCATCGAGGCCGGCGCCGACCCCTATGCGTTTCGCTACGCCGCCGGCTGGTAGCTTGCCCGGGCTCGAATGCGGGAGCAGCTGCGCTATGATCGCGTCTCAGATGGCCACAAGGCGCGAATTCATCGGCGGGATCGGCGCTCTGCTGGGAGCGGCCGGCTGCGGCTCTCGGCAAGGCCGCGAGACTCCCATGAACGTCCTGTTCCTGTTCCCCGACCAGATGCGGGCGCAGGCAATGGGCTGCATGGGAAATCCGGACGTAAAGACCCCGAATCTGGACCGGCTCGCCGCCGAGGGCGTTCTGTTCCGCAATCACTTCGCCAACTCGCCGGTCTGCTGCCCGGCCCGCGCGATCATCCTGACCGGCAAGTACGCGCACACCAACGGCATGATCGCCAACGATCTGCGCCTCCGCGAAGCCGAGACCAGCGTAGCCGAGCTGTTCGCCGAGGCCGGTTACCGCACCGGGTTTGTCGGCAAGTGGCATCTGGACGGAGGTCCCCGCCAGCCGGGCTGGATCCCGCCCGGAGCGAGGCGGCAGGGGTTTGAGTTCTGGGCCGCAAACGAAGTGAGCCACGCGCACTTCGACACGCACTACTTCCGGGACGATCCCGAACCGATCCCGATCAAGACCTTCGAGGCCTCGGCTTGGACCGATATCGGCATTGACTTCTTGCGCCAGACCAAGCAGGACGCGCGTCCGTTCTTCCTGACGGTCCAGATGGGCCCGCCGCACGATCCATACATCGCTCCGGACGAATACATGGCACTGTACGACCCGGAGGGCATCACGTTGCGGCCGAATTTCGACGGCGACACGAGCGACCGCGAGCTGGAACCGAGCCCGTATGTGAAGACGCCGGGCCGCAAGGAGATCGCCGCCTACTACGCGATGGTGACCGCGGTGGACGATCAAGTCGGACGGATTCTGGGCGAACTCGACGAACTCGGACTGCGCGACAACACGATCGTCATCGTGTCTTCGGATCATGGCGACATGCTGGGATCCCACGGGACGCGACTGAAGCGAAAGCCCTGGGAGGAATCGATCCGGGTACCCGGCATCGTGCGGCATCCCGGCGCGCCGGCCGGGCGCGAGACCGATGCGCTGTTCTCTCACGTGGACATCGCACCGACACTGCTCTCGCTGTGCGGATTGCCCGTGCCGCCGGAAATGCAGGGCGCGAGCCTTGCCCCGGTGGTGCTGGGGCAGGCGGAGTCGGGGCCGAGCGCAGCCTACTTTCAAATTTTCGGGCCGTTTATCGCCGGTGGCGTGGAACGCGGCTGGCGCGGGCTGCGGACAGACCGCTTCATGTACGCTCGCACGAAGGACGCGCCGTGGCTCCTGTACGACCTCGAGGCTGATCCGTACGAACTGGAAAATCTTGTCGCGGCTCCGGAAGCCGCCCCGACGCTTGCCGAACTTGACGCAGAACTAGCGCGCTGGATGGAGCGAACCGGGGACTCGTGGGACTTCGATTGGACGGCTCCGATCGAGGACGCCGGGCGACTCTACAAGCACGAGGCGTTCTACACGGTCGAGGATTTCTTCCAGTGGGCAGCCGAGAACCCTGAACTCGCGCAACTGCCGTGAAGGGTAGCGATCGCTAGCAACCGTCTCAGTGGCGGGAAGCTGCTACAGCCAGCACCACGCAGGCAGCGCGACAGGCCCTCGATGCGGATCGAGTCCCGGATCGACTGGCAGTCCGCGGTTCGCGAGAGTCCCGTTCTGGGGATGACCGGTCAGGTACCCGGCAGACCTGTGCCACGGCTAGATCCGACTCCCAGGGCGGGCGCTATGATGTTGCGGTGATTTCTTCGGAGCGGATCGGCCGCCGCCAGTTCTTACAACGCTGTAGCGCGGCCGCGCCCCTAGCAGCCGCCACCTGCTCCGAGCAAGCTTCCGAGCCGACGCACGAGCAGCCCAATATCGTGATGATCATGTCGGACGACATGGGATACTCCGACCTTGGCTGCTATGGCGGGGAGATCGAGACACCGAATCTTGACCGGCTCGCCAGCCAAGGCCTGCGCTTCAGTCGCTACTACACCAACAACATGTGCGTGCCGACCCGCGCATCGCTGATGAGCGGCTGCTACACGACCAAGGCGCTCACCTCTGGCAGCTCTGGCAACAGTATTTCGCAGGATGTCGTCACCCTCGCGGAGGTGCTGCGCAGCGGCGGCTATTCGACCTACATGAGTGGAAAGTGGCACCTCTCGAACGGGGGCGAGCACGCCAGCCTGCCCTGCCAGCGCGGCTTCGACAGATTCTTCGGCACGACGCTCGGGGCCTGCAGCTTCTGGACGCCGGCCTCTCTGATGCTCGACAACGAGCCGGCCGAACACCTCTACCTAGACCCGGACTTCTACTACACGGACGCCACTACCGACTACGCGGCGGACTTCATGCGCGACGGCCTGGCCAAGGACGCACCGTTCTTCCTTTACGTGGCCTACACCGCGGCACACTGGCCGCTCCATGCCTTTGAGAGCGATATCGCTCACTATCAAGGGCGCTACGAGCGTGGCTGGGACGCTCTCCGAGCGGACCGGCACGCACGCATGCTGGAGATCGGCTCGGTCAACCCGGCTTGGGACCTGTCGCCCAGGAATCCGCAGGTTCCGGCTTGGTCGGACGAGCCCCACAAGGCTTGGCAGCAACGCCGCATGGAGGTTTACGCCGCCCAGATCACGCGCATGGACGCGGGCATCGGCAGGCTGCTGGATCTGTTGGAGCAATCCGGCGAGGCCGATAACACGCTCGTGGTCTTCCAGATTGACAACGGCGGGTGCCACGTCGAGTATCAGACCGACCGCAAGGGCCCGTACCTGCCGGAACGCACGCGCGACGGCCGCCCGGTCATCCCGGGCAACGTCCCAGAGGTCATGCCCGGCCCCGAGGACACCTACCAAAGCTACGGGTACGGGTGGGCGAATGCTTCCAACACCCCATTCCGGCTATACAAGCAGCACGATCACGAGGGTGGGATCAATGTGCCGCTGATCGCGCGCTGGCCGGCTCTCATCGAGCCTGGCGGCATGACCGACCAGCTGGCCCACGTGATCGACCTGATGCCGACGTTCGTTGACGCCGCCGGACTCGAGCAGCCATCCGAGTTCGGGCAACGAGCGGTCCACTCGCCCGACGGCCGAAGCCTGCGGCCCGTCTTTGAGGGCTCGTTTCGCGAGCCGGCATCGGAACTGTATTGGAAATGGAGCCGCGGCCGGGCGATCAGGCAGGGACAGTGGAAGCTCGTCGCAGTGCGCGAGCGCGCATGGGAGCTGTACGACATCGAAGGGGACGGTACAGAGTTGCACGACTTGGCCGCGGATCATCCCGATCGAGTCAGCGAGATGGCTCGGCTTTGGAACGCCTGGGCGGAGGGGCCGCCGCGATTGCCCGAGCCTTGAACACGGCTCGGCCGCCACCAGATCGGTCTCGAGGCGCTGTGCCAAGGTCTCCCAGTCGCCTGAGGACCGGATCGACGCGTGGCCAAGACATCAACGGTCCCCACTTGGCCGCGTTCCGGCATCGGCTTCGAGCGTTCCCGGTTTGGATCCGCTCGGGGCCAGCTAGCGACCCGTCACAGTGAACGCAGGTGCCCCGCGGAAAGTGAGCCGGCATTCGGCCCCTCTGTGCAAGCTCGGTCAAGGGCCGCGTTGCGCTTGCATCCCGAGCGCGATCATCTACAGGCGGGTGTGCGCTCGCCTGAGCCCCTCATTGCCGGCAAGGGCCTGCCGTTCGCTGGGCCGCCAACCTGCCATGCGCGCCAGCAGCACACCCAGCTGTGGATGTCCGGCCCGAACGGCTTCCCGCGCGCGTCGCGCCACCCGTCCCGCTCCCACAACTCGCGAGCCAACGCCGCGCGTGAGAACCGCCCCTGCGGCAACACGCCGGTTGCGGCCGGTGCGCCGTCTCTGGCCGCGACATGCGGAGCCCGATCCACACTTTCCCGCCTTGCAGATCGCGAAGGCTCTGTGCGAATTGTGTACAATCGCTAGACTCTAGCCGGGCCGGGCGTACGGATCGTGCCACGATCGATCTGTCGCTGGTCCACGCTAGGCCTGCACGAAGGAAGGGACGAGTCCAAGATGCGATTACAGTTCGCCTACACCACGCTATTGATCCTATTGACCAGTGTCTGCTTGGGAGGCCCCATTCCGCTCCGCGCGAACGGGACCGAGACCTCGGACCGGACGGATGACCGCGAGCTTGGCGCCGTGGCCAACCTTATCAGCTGCTCAGACGGCGTGCAGTTGGTGGGCTTGGCGTATCTCCGTGAGAGACCTTCGCCCGAAGGCGTGAAGGAGGTCGACGTCATGGTCCGGGTCTGGGGCGGGCTTCCGGCCGGGAGCCATGCCGTGCATATCCACGAAACGGCCGCATGCCAGCCGTGCTCGGCGGCAGGCGGCCATTTCGACCCGGGCCCGCACAGCAACACCAATCCGGACGGCAACCATCCGTTCCATTCTGGCGACCTGAGGAATATCCATTTGAACGACAAGGGTGGAGGCCTGCTCTCGATGGTCACGAGCAGAGTGAGCCTTTCGGACGGTCCGCTGTCGTTGTTCGATGAGGACGGCAGTGCCTTCATCATCCATGTCCAGCCCGACTCCTATTGCCCGGACGGAGTGGTGGCAGGGTGCGCGGGCGGTGCCCGCGCTGCCTGCGGCGTGATCCTCCCGACGCGATAGCTCGCCCTGCTCGGCAGGCGGCCTTCGGTCCTACGGCTCGCGCTTGGGCTACCGGCCCAGCAAGCGAGGCCAAGCCAGCATGCGGCGGCCTGGCCCAAGCCTCGATTCGACATCGGAACGGCGAATTGAGCGGCCTGCCGCCTCCGACCCTCTGGGACTAAGATAGGAATAGTCGCGGCGCCCAGCCCTTGGGGACTCCGCCGCTGTGCCGCTTCTCCCCCCGGCCCGGGCTTCCGGGCGCTTGCCGGAATCACTATGTCAAACCTAGCAGTCTTGGGCCTCCAGTGGGGCGACGAGGGCAAGGGCAAGCTGATTGACTTGGCGGCCGAGCACTACGACGTCGTGGTTCGCTGCCAAGGCGGCAACAACGCCGGGCACACGGTACAGGTCGCCGACCGCGTCTACAAGCTCTCGCTGATCCCGAGCGGCGTTCTGAGACCGGGCAAGATCGGGGTGGTCGGCAATGGAGTGGTGATCAATCCGGAAGCTCTGCTCGGCGAGATCGACACTCTCCGCTCGCTGGGCGTGGACGTGGAATCGAGCCTGCTGGTGAGCAACCGCGCTCATGTTGTGTTCCCCTACCACCCGATGCTCGAGCGCTCGTCCGAGGCATCGCCCGGCAAGCGGCGCATCGGCACAACTTCCCGGGGCATCGGCCCCTGCTACGAAGACAAGGTCGCGCGGCGCGGGATTCGCGTCGCCGAGCTGCTGTCGCCCACCCACTTCCCGGACCGCTTCCGCGCGATGGCGGCTGAAAAGTCCGCGGTGGCGGAAGCCCTGGGCGTTCACGAGCCCTGGGACGTGGAAGCCGCGCTAGCGCGCTACCAAGAGCTCGCCGAGCGCATGCGTCCGTTCGTGACCGACACCGGAAAGTACCTCAACCAAGCGATCCAGGACGGAAAGCGCCTGCTCTTCGAGGGAGCCCAAGCCACGATGCTCGACATCGACTTCGGCACATACCCCTACCTGACCTCCTCGAACGCCACCGCCGGTGGACTGTGCACCGGTTCCGGGGTTTCGCCGCGATTCCTGCATCACATCGTGGGAGTGGCCAAGGCTTACGCCACGCGCGTCGGCGAGGGTCCGTTCGCGACAGAAGCGCACGGTCCGGCGGGAGACGATCTCAGGCAGGCCGGAGCCGAGTACGGGACCGTGACCGGACGTCCGCGGCGTTGCGGCTGGTTCGACATCCCCCTGCTGCGGTACGCTCACGCGATCAACCACCTGTCCTCCTTGTTCATCACCAAGCTGGACGTGCTCGACCATCTGGATACCGTTCCTGTTTGCACCGGCTACCGTTACAAGGGTGCGACGCTCGACTGGATGCCCGCGATCGCCGAAGAGTACGCGGAGGTCGAGCCGGTCTACGAAGAACTGCCGGGATGGAGCGGTGCCACGGCGGGGATCACCGAGTTCGAGCGGCTGCCGCGTGCCGCCAAGGACTACATCGCGTTCTTGGAGGATCGCCTCGAGATCGAGATCGGCGGCGTATCGACGGGCCCGAGGCGCGAGGAAACGATCATCCGCGAGGGTTCGATTCTCAAGAGCGTCACGGCGTAGCGGTTCCGCCGGAGACGGCGTGTCGCCAACCTAGCGAAACCCTCTTCGCATGCCGAGCCGCGAGGCCCGGCAGAGACGCCGCCGCGAAGCCTTGCCGATGCGCTAGTCGCCGCTGGTGCCGACCGTCTCGCGCGGCGCCTCGGATGCCCCGCCGATCTGGACCAAGGCCGGCGCCACGGGCTCCTTGAGGACTTCCTGGCGGTACATCTTCATCAGCCGCGCTTCCTCCTCGGCTGACAGCTTGCGGTCGCGCGCGCCGCTGGCAGGCACCTCGTCGCCGCTGGCCTCCGCCGCTTGGAGCTTCTTGTCACGCGCCGCAATCTTCTCTTCGCGGGCATTCTGCGGACCCTCGGAAACTTGCGCTCCGCGCGCCGCATGCTCGGCGTTGATGTGCAGCTTCTCGCTTAGGTGGGTGATCTCGTCCACCTTGCGGCCGCCGGCATAGATCTTGTGGCGGCCGTGCTCGCCGTACCAGTTCGACAGCGTGGCGGTCATGTGCATCTTCTCGATGATGTTGCGCCAACCGATGCCCGTGTTATAGGCGCAGAAGGAGATCTCGCCCTCTTGCGTGCCGTACGGGATCACGCACATCTCGGTGCGTCGGAAGTCGTAGTTGAACAGATCCTGGAACCACATGCCCGCCACGAACAGGAAGTTCCACGGATCGTTCCGCCGGGCCGTGCCCTTGCCGTAGCTCTTGCCGCTCAGCGAGAACGACTTGTCGAACTTCTTCAACAAGTCGAACATCGAGAAGTCCTTGGGGGCCTTCGCCGGGTTGTAGTTCTTCAACAACGCCAGCGCCATCTGCACATTGGACGCCAGCTTGCCCCGGCCGGAATCGGTGACGCGCCGGATGTCCTGCACGAACTGCGGCACGTTGATGAACTCCGCCACGGGCGACATGTCCTTGGTCTGCTTGTTGATCATCAAGGCGGTGCCGACGCCGCAGTTGGGGTGGCAGCCGCAGCTGACCTGGCCCCACTGGGCCTGCGGCCCGTGCGCCAAGTCGGCCGCGTCCACGAAGCTGCCCATCACGGAGATGGGGAACCAGTCACGCGTCGGCTCGGTGATGCCGACCTGCTTCTTGACGTCGTGCGCCAAGTGGCTCAGCGTGTAGCGCTGGCGCATGCGGCGCTCGTCGGTGATCTCCTCGTCACGCCCGGTGAACGACACCGGCTGGAAGGCGATGAAGGCGATCCGGCCGGGGTTGTCCCTGGCGAACTGGATGATCGGGCCGACCTCCTCGTTGTTGACGTTGTTGACCAGCGTGGTCACCAGCACGATCTCGATGCCGGCATCGTGCATGTTCTCGATCGCCTTGATCTTGACGTCGAACAGATTGCCGATCTTGCGGTGCTGGTTCGGCTCGTTGCCGATGCCGTCGAACTGCAGGTAGGCGTAGCGCATGCCCGCGTCGGCGGCGGCCTCGGCGAACTCGCGGTTCTTGGCGAACTCAATGCCGTTGGTCGCGGCTTGGACCGAGTTGTAGCCGATCTGGCGGCAGTACTGCACGGCCTTGAGGAAGTACGGCGACATCGTCGGCTCGCCGCCCGAGAACTGCACCGACATCTGGCGGCGCGGCTTGATCTGGATGGCGTTGTCGAGGATCGTCTTGATCTCTTCCCACTCGAGCTCGTGGACGAAGCCGACCTGGTTGGCGTCCATGAAGCACGGGTCGCACATCATGTTGCAGCGGTTGGTGAGATCGACGGTCAGCACCGCACCGCGGCCGAACTTCACGCTCGAAGAGCCATGGTTGTGCAGTTCCTCGTCGTTGTGGGCGCGAATATCGCGTCCGGGGAACTGGGCCTCGATGTGCTCCAAGAACTTGGCGTCAATCGCCATCACATCTTCGGTCTTGCCGTGAATGGGGCAATCCTTGACCATCCAGATCTCGTTGCCGCGCTGCACGATCGTGGCCTTGACCTCGCCGACCTTCTCGGTCTTGAGGATGGAATAGTCCACCTCGCCGCTGAGGATCACCTCGCGAGCCTCGCGCACGCACTTCGGACACAGGGAGTCGGTCTGCCGCGGCCAGCCCAGCGGCGGCTTGCTCTTCTCCCACGACTTGAGCATGGGCTTCTCCGACCAAGCGGGCGTAAAGGCAGGGTTGGCCTCCTTGCGGGCGTCCAACTTGCGGGCCACCTTCCAGCCAGCGCGCGCCACCTCGGTCAGGCCCTTTTCTAGATACTTCACCGGTCGTTGCACTGGTCTCTCCTCGCTCAGATCTGCTTGTCGCTGCGCCCGGCCGATTCAGCCCGTCGCGCCAGCAAGCCAAGAACCTGTCGCCGATCGATCCGGCAACAGAATCACACCAAGGTTAATTGTCTACACGGTGCTAGGCTGGCGCAACCGAGAATTCCGGCAAATTTCCGAATCGCAAGAATTGGCTGCTCTATGGCAGTATTGTGGGCTGAACGGCAGCCCAGCGGCCGCCTCAGCGCGACGGCATGGCACTGGAATCGTCTTCTGGCCTGAAGCAGCGGGCGCGCGAGCTCGGTTTCGAACTCGCGGGCGTGGCCACACCGGGGCCAACGCTGGAGGCGATGTTCTACCCGCAGTGGCTAGAGCAGGGCTATCACGGCGAAATGGCCTACCTTGCGGGCCGGCGGGGCGAGCTGCGCGCCGACGCACGCTCCCTGCTGCCATCGGCCAGGTCGGTGATCTGCCTGGGAAAGGTCTACAACACGCCGGATCCCTACTCGACCGAATTCGAAGCCGGAGGGCAGGGCTGGGTCTCCCGGTACGCCTGGGGCGAGGACTACCACGACCTGATGAAGTCCCGCTTGCAGGAGCTGGCGGACTGGATCCGCCGCGAGTACGGCAGCGGAGTGAAGTGCAAGGTCTGCGTCGACACCTCGCCGCTGCTGGAGCGGGCTTATGCCCGCAGCGCGGGGCTGGGCTGGATCGGCAAGAATTGCTGCCTCATCGACGAGCGGCTCGGCTCGTGGTTCTTCCTCGGGGAGATCTTGACCTCGCTGGAGTTCGAGCCCGACGATGACGCGCCGTACCGCTGCGGCACCTGCCGCCGCTGCATCGACGCCTGCCCCACCGATGCCCTGGTCGAAGTCGAGGCTGGTGCAGGCCCCGCGTACGCCCTGGACTCGCGGCTGTGCATCTCGTACTGGACCATCGAGCTGCGCGGTCCCATACCGGCCGAGCACCGGGAGGCCATCGGCTCGCACCTGTTCGGCTGCGACATCTGCCAAGATGTCTGCCCTTGGAACAGCCCGCGGCGGGCAGCCACCAGCGAGGAGCCTTCGTTCGCGCCGGAGAACGCGACACCCGGCTTGGCGGAAATCGCCGAACTGAGCGAGGACGAGTTCAACGCCCGGTTCGGGGGCTCACCGATCCAGCGCAGCCGCTACGCGGGATTCCTGCGAAACGTTGCGGTGGCGATGGGCAACAGCGGCAACGTGTCGTTCCAAGATGCCTTGAAGAAGCTGGCGCGATCCGGCCAGCCGCTCGTGCGCGAACATGCCGAGTGGGCGCTAGCCAAGCTGCAGCGCGAAACCGAAGGAGAATCACCCGGCGCGGAGTGAGCGCCTAGTTGTTCCTTCTCCTGCGATTGTTCTCGGGCTCGGCCTCTTCGGCAGGCTCGGCGTCGATGATCTCGAGTTCGACATCGCCCTCTTCAGCGCGTTGCTTGGCGGTCGCCTCATCGACGATCTCCAACGCGATCGGCTGCTCCATGTAGGCGGCGCCGGCACCGCCGGTGAGAATCATCAACCGATAGCGCTTCATCTCTGTGCCATCGGGCACCTTGAACGTGATCGCGTCAGCGGTCTGCTCGGTAATCTCAACCTCTACATCGGTGCCGCCGGCAGTGATGTAGAGCCTGTCCACGGTGGGCTGGGCGAGATCCGAACCCTTGGCCACAGCCGTTCCGCCGGGCGCAACGGCGTCGGGCACAACCTCAGTCAGGCGGGGCACGGCCAGCGCCATCCCGCACGCCAGCGTTAGCAAGAGGATCGTGAGACGGAATGTACTTTTCATGACCATCCCTCCTTCCGGTGGAACGATATTAAACCACACTCGCTCCGGGCGCAACCGAAAATTGCGGGCGGCGGGCGCGACCCCGACCTCACGCGCGCCCAAGATCGAAGGCACCCACGCAGCACGGCTGGCTGGGACGGTCTCGCCCCTGTTACGGCGCCACGTAGAGTTACGTTGGCTGCCCGCCACTACAATGGCGAAGGCTTCGCTGATGAGCATCTCGAGGAGTTGTAGCGCCGCTCAGACCCGCGCTGCTAGATCCCCGCGAGGGGCGTCGCCGCACATCATGGATTACCGGTTCCCGGCTGGCGGCTCTCCGCTGCGCGGAACGGAACTCGAACCTGCAGGCCCGCGGTGAACTTCAGTACCTCGCTGCTCTCCCTCTTGCGGAGCTTGCCCTGGCGAAAGATGGTTCAGCCAACACACGTCGTCGGGGCCGTCACAGCGCTCGGGCTGCTGCTTGCGGGGGTCGGGCGGGCCGCGAAGCCAAACGTCGTGATCGTGATGACGGACGATCAGGGCTACGGCGATCTTTCCGTCCACGGAAATCCTGTGCTGCAGACGCCGAACCTAGATCGGCTGCATGCCCAGTCGGTCCGCTTCACCGACTTTCACGTCAGCCCGTTCTGCACGCCTACCAGAGCGGCGCTGATGACTGGTCGATACGCCGCCAGAACTGGCGCGTACCGCACGTCGCACGGCAGCACCGCCATCCATCCGCGCGAGGTGACGATAGCGGAGATCTTCGCCGCCAACGGCTACCGGACCGGACTGTTCGGGAAGTGGCACCTCGGCGACAACTATCCTTCGCGGCCGATGGACAAGGGCTTCCAACATGCCGTCTGGCACCGATGCGGGGGCGTGACACAGATATCTGACTACTACGGCAACGACTACTTCGACGACACCTACCTCGTGAACGACAGCTGGACATCGTTCGAAGGCTACTGCACGAATGTCTGGTTTCGCGAAGCCACGCGCTTCATCGAGGCCGAGTCTAGCGAGCCGTTCTTCGCCTATATCGCCACCAACGCGCCGCACGGCCCGTTTCTGGTAGCGCCCCGCTACAGCGACCCGTACGAGCGGGCTGGCGACGAGCCGCAGGACGCGGCGTTCAAAGGGATGATTGCCAACTTCGACGAGAACCTCGGCAAGTTCCTCGCCAGGCTGGAGACTCTCGGAATCGCCGACAACACGATCCTCGTCTTCCTCACGGACAACGGCACGGCACGCGGCGCGCGCTTCGAAAACGGGATCGACGAGCTTCCGGATCGCGGCTTCAACGCCGGAATGCGGGGCCGCAAGTCTTCGGCCTTCGACGGGGGCCACCGGGTCCCCCTGTTCATCCGCTGGCCGGCGGGCGGCCTTGGCCGGCCGCGGGATGTCGACGGCCTCGCCGCCCACATCGATCTCCTCCCCACCCTGATCGAGCTCTGCGGGTTGGAGCGACGGAGCGGCCCGCCGCTGGACGGACGATCGCTCGCCGACACGCTGCGAGGGCGCGGCCGGCTACCGGACCGAGTGCTGTTTGCCCAGATTCACGGCGGCGCGGGATTCGCGAGACCCGGCGACCGCTGGGAGGGATCGGCAGTGATGACTGACCGCTGGCGCTTGGTCGCGGGCAGCTTTCTCTACGACATGCAAAGGGATCCGTCGCAGATCCGCGACGTCGCGTCGGAGCATCCCGAGACGGTCGCACGGCTCAGGGCCGCACACGAGCGCTGGTACCGCTCGATCAAGCCGGCAATGCGCCCCACTCGGATCGTGATCGGCCACGAGGCCGAGAATCCCGCCGACCTTACCAGCCAGGAGTGGCAAGCGCCTGGCAGCCACGTGGTCTGGAGCCGCAATCAGCTGGAGCAGCGCAAGAAGGAGAGCTGGCCGTGGCTGGTCGATGTGAGCCGTGCGGGAAGTTACAGATTCACTCTGTCGCGCTGGCCAAGATACTTAGCCCGCCCTATCGCATCGACACGGGCACGGCTGGAGATCGGCGACATCGCCCGCGAATCAGTGATTCCCGAGCCGGATACTGTCACGGAAGTCTCATTTGAAGTCGAACTCTCGGCTGGTCCGGCGGAACTCCAGACATGGCTTACGGAACCGGGCGGACAGACCCACGGCGCGTACTTCGTGAGCGTCGAGCGACTCGAATAGTCTCGAGACCCGTTGGACTCTAGCGGGTGCAAGTGCTCAGCATTGCCCGTGCAGCGCAGTGGAGTAACTTGCCCAGGCGCTTGTCACAGCCCGGCCGCTGTTCGACGGAATCTTGTTCGAGGTGCCGTCGCTGTAGGCGGACGAATCTGAACCGTTCATCGGCCACTCGGGCCTCACGACCCAAGGCACTGCCAAGGTTGCGTTGAATCGCAAGTGCAATTTTCAATTATCATGATAATTTAAAGTTGATGTTTAAACGGTTGCTCTCATTGCCGCAACCCGGAACGGAGACGTTCTTTCTCTGGGGCCCTCGCCAAACAGGCAAGAGCACCCTGCTTCGGCAAGGCTATCCGGACAGCCGCTGGATCGACTTGTTGAAGAGCGATGTCTTTGTACGGTACGCGACTCGCCCCGAACTGTTGCGGCTTGAGATCGAAGAGGAGCCGCCGCTCCCAGGCCAGCAGGTCGTCATCGACGAGATCCAGAAAGTTCCAGCCCTGCTCGACGAGGTCCACTGGCTGATCGAGAATCGGGGGGTCCACTTCGCCCTATGCGGCTCCAGCGCTCGGAGTGTCCGTCGCGGTGCATCCAATTTGCTCGGAGGGCGCGCCCTGCGGTACGAACTGCGGGGCCTGACAGCAGGTGAGCTTGGAAACGATTTCGACCTCGACCGAATTCTCAACCGGGGCTACCTGCCCCGAATCTACGAGTCAAACCGGCACAGGAAACTGCTCGACGCGTACGTAAGTGACTATCTCCAGCAGGAAATCCTGGCCGAGGGGCTTGTCCGGAGCCTTCCCGTGTTCTCAGGATTCCTAGAGGCTGCCTCGCTCAGCGAAGGGTCGTTCGTCAACTTCTCGAACATTGCCCGAGAATGCGGCGTGTCGACTCCCACGGCGAAGAGCTACTTCGGAATCTTGGAAGACACGTTGATCGGACGGTGGCTTCCCGCCTATCGGAAGCGCCTAAAGCGAAGGGTGATCGGCGCACCGAAGTTCTATTTCGCGGACGTTGGCGTCGTGAACTTGCTGGCCAAGCGCGGCGTCCTCGAACCTGGATCTGCACTGTACGGACAGGCGTTCGAGAACTGGGTCTTCCACGAGCTCGCAAGTTACATCAGCTACCGCGGGGTGGAGCTGAATCTGGCGTATTGGCGGCTGCCCAGCGGCATCGAAGTCGATTTTGTGGCCGGGGATATGCAGGTTGCGCTTGAGGCCAAGGCAGCGAAGAGGATCAACGCGCATCACCTCAAGGGCCTTCGCGCTCTGAAGACGGAACATCCCAGGCTCGAGAGACGCATTGTCGTTTGCTTGGAGCCACAGGCTTGGCGGACCAAGGATGGCATCAGCGTTCTTCCTGCATCGGCGTTCGCGCACCGCCTCTGGCAGGGGGACATTCTGTAGAGCCGGGCGGAACACGTCGGCCGAGATCACGCAGCTGACGCCATGTGGCGACGCCGCGATCCCGCAGGGCTGCGTGTCTCACAGGCCAACAAGCCTGCCGGTCTGGACCCTGGCGACCAGTAGCCCGTGAGCCTGGCGGACGGGCCCATGGTGCGTACTTCGTGACCGTCGATCGACTGGAATAGTCTCGCGAGCGGTTGGATGCCTCAAGCGTTCAGGGCAGGTCCAGCGCGGGGTTGCGGTCAAAGAAGTCGAATGGGCGAAGCTCGAAGCCGTACCACATCGTCGGCATGACCGGCCAGTCCTCTGCGCGGGGCAGGTGATGCATGCCGATCGTGTGCCACACGACAATGTCTCTGTCTCGGATCGGCCGGTTGGCCGCAGTCCACTCGGGCAGGCCCATTCCCGGCTCGCTCAAGGTCGGGTGATCACCGGCGGCATGGCGTTCCGCATCTCGTTGCGGGGTCACCCAGAGGTGGTGATCGATGAACCCAGCTCGCCGCCGAGGGTAGTCATCTTCCGATAGGAGCGTGTTCGCATTCCTGCCGGGCAATATCTGAAAGCTCGTGGGATAGCCGGAGGAGTTGCGCCTGTCGTTGCTAAGGACCCGCCACAGGGCGGGACGCTCGAGGTTGATATCGAGTCGCGCTTCATGTTCGCTGGCCGGGACGTGCTCCTGCCGGACCCACAGGCTGCGCCGGGGGTGGTCGGCGGGTAGCCGCTGGGTCACCAAGCGGTCCGCGACGAAGCGGTTGGCCATTCCATCGATGTCCAGATCGAGCCTGTAGCTGAAATAGTGGTCATGGTTTACCGCAACGATGTTGCGATCCACGAATCGGCCATAGGCGTCTGCCCCAGGTCCCGCCTGCGATGCGTCCTTGTCCTTGGTTGCCTTCACTTCTAGGATGCCGGTAGCACCCACGCGGACCTCGATCGACCCGTCCTGACGAAAGATCCAGTCGAGCAGGTAGTCGTAGTTTCCAACCACCGCACCCACGCGCACGACGAGGTCGCGGCTCTTGCGGCTGTCCGGCATCTCGGAAGACCAGTGGCGCCAAGCCGGATCACCGGTCTCCCTCTCAAAGACACAGATCGTGTCCGGCAAAGTGCGCGGGCGGCCCTTGTCGTTGCTCATCACGGTGTCGACATAGGTGGCGTAATCAGGACAGTCGCGGCCGCGCAGCAGTGCCTTCGCCAGCCCACCGGACACGAATTCGCCGGCATCGATGAAATTCCGCCGGTACCAACCGAACGAAGGGTCCATGTAGGGAACGAAGATTTCGGACAAATGCCCTTGGTACATCACGGATCGAGTCGGACCGCCGGACTGCTCCTGGTAGCTCACCAAGGAAAGGACTGCCCCGAGCCGCTGGTCGGGCCGCAGGTGGAAACGCCAGTTCTGCCAACTCACCAGATGCCCGTCGAATTCGAATCCGGGGCCAAGTGGCTGGCGTGTTTCAATCGGGCCCGGAATCTCCCGCGGGCGTTTGAGGGTGGTGCGGTCGAAGTCTCCATCGGTTGCGCTGAGCGGCACGGGGCCATCGTCCACGACCCGCAAGACCTCCTCGGATTCGAGATCGACTACCGCCGACAGACCCTCGACTTGCCGGGTCCAGGCGTTCCGGACTCCGCGGGGCTCAGCGCACCGGACATTGCCGATGCGGCGCCCGCGCTCTTCCTCGGTTCCGAAGTAGCCTGGCGGCCCCGTGCTGCAATCAAGAAAGGTCGTGTCGGTGATTCCCCGAGCCTTGAGCCCGTCAAGGAAATCTGGATGCTCCAGCACCTTGTCGACGACAGCCTCGAAGTCGTCGCCTGACCAGTTCGGCTGGACTCCGGAGAGCGGCGACCATGCTGCGACTCGGTTTCCGGCGAGATCGACAATCGCTTCGAACGCATCCTTGCCCTGGCGCACCACGGCGTAGGCCATGCGGGGCATTGCATCCCCGGGACGCCAAGCCTGCACGTCGCGTTTCGGAGGCTCGTGCAGCGTCAACTGGGCGAAGCGAGTCTCTCGGTCCATGTGCCCTGCATCGCGGATGAGCTCGAGCACTCTCCAGATTTCTTGGTAGCTGAGCGGATCGAGAGGGTGGTCGGCCGCGTGCGCCCCCGCAGAGGCCAGGACGGCCGCCAAGGCGACAGTGCACAGGGGAAGCTTGGTCATGATCTGCACTCCGCCTTGCCGGCTACGAATCGCGGGTCACCAGTGAGCATGGCCTGATTATGCCAATTGTCAGGCCGAGAACCCGGCCATCTGGCACCGCCGCAGACCTTTCGAAATCGCGCTTGCCTGGTGGAAGCTTGGCGCGGGGGCTGACACTTCGTCGACACGCTCGGGCTGGCCGCCCCTACCAACGCGGCAAGACGCGCTGCCAGCCTGGGTCGACGTGCTTGCGCATCTCGGCCGCATCGTCGCGACGGCGATACGGGATCTTGTCATAGCGCTCCTTGAGCCGGGCGAGCTGGTCTCGGTCGATGTCCACGCCCAATCCGCCGCGCTCGGGCACGCGCAGGCTACCGCCGACAAACTTGAGCCGGCCGCCGACGATCACCTCATCGGATGTCTGCCACGGATAGTGCGTGTCGCAGGCATAGGTGAGGTTCTTGGTCGCCGCGGCGACATGGGTCATCGCCATCAGAGAGATCCCAAGATGCGAGTTCGAATGCATCGACAGCTCCAGGCCGAAGGTCTGGCAGAGCTTTCCGAGGTGCTGCACCTGGCGCATCCCTCCCCAGAAGTGGTGATCGCAAAGCACGACTTGGACGGCATCGCGCCGGATGGTCTCTGGCAGGTGGGCAAACGAAGTCACCGCGACATTGCTGGCCAGTGGCGTGTCGATGCCCTTGCCAAGGAGAGCCGCGCGGACCTGTGCCATGCCATCGATTCCTGCGGTGGGATCTTCGAGGTAGCCGCCGCCGGTCAATTCTCCGCGCAAGGCTTCCCCAACCCTCACGGAGGTCTGCACAGTCCACGCTGAATTGGGATCGATGCGCTCCGGCACGGCGGGGCCGAACTCCTGCCGCAATTGCCGAATGGTTTCGATCTCCTGCTCGGGATCCAGCACGCCGCCTTTGAGCTTGACGTCCTTGAATCCGTATTCGTCAACCATCGAGCGCACCTGCCGCACGATCGACGCGGGAGTCAGGCATTCCCCGTACTTGTCCTCGCGCGCGTCCGAGCCCTCGCCGCCACCTCCGCCGTGCTTGTAGAAGGCATACGCGGAAAACGGCACTTCGTCCCGAACGCGCCCGCCCAACAAGTCGCAGACCGGCACGCCGACGCTGCGCCCGATCAGGTCCAAGCTGGCCGTCTCGATGGCCGAATAGGTCCGCGGTCCGGCATCGAGGGGGTTCTCGCCGGGAGTGCTCATCACATGGGAGCGCTCGCTTCCTGCGCCCTCTCCCTCGGCGGCGTCAAGCAGGTCGCCGGTAAGCCGATAGGCATCCTTGCCGACAACATCCGGCGCGATCTTGCGCAAAGCGTCTGCCGGGCCCTCCCCGCCATAGGTCTCGGCGATGCCGACAATGCCGTCCTCGCTCTCCAATTCCACGATGTTGCGGAGCGCATACGGCGCATGCAGCCCGTAGGAGCTGCGCAGGGGCGGGTCGGCGATCGCGATCGAATGCACCCGCAAGTCTTTGATTCTCATAGGACCAAGCCCATTGTAGGAAGCGCACCGGCGACCCGCTCGCCGGGGATTGCGCCCCGCTGCGCAAGCTGGCTAGACTAAGAATGTCGCCGTGTGGAACGAACTCTCTTCATCGACACGGCTAGCTTGGAGCAAAAGCCGTTTCACTTCGAGACCCTGATCAGGCCCGGACTGCTGGATCTGTCCGAACGCTGGTCGGTCGACAAGGAAGTGGAAACATCGGGGTCTGCGGAACTACTCGACAGGGAAGGTGTGCGATCCATCCGGGTCCGAGGCCAGATCAAGGCTTCGATCGAGTACGCTTGCGACCTGTGCCTGAAGGATCTGCAGCTGGACTTCGACTCCAAGTTCGACCTGTTTTTCTATCCAATGGAGATGCTAGAAGATGGCGGTGAAGCGGCCATCAGCCGCGACGAGACCGAAGTCGGCTTTTACGACGGCGACGGGATCGGCCTGGCTGATGTGATCCGCGAGCAGTTGCTGCTGTGGCTGCCGGTTCGCAGCCTGTGCAGCCCGGACTGCAAGGGCCTCTGCCCGATCTGCGGGATCGACCGCAACTCGGGACGGTGCGACTGCCGGCAGGAATTCGAAGATCCGCGCTGGGACGGCTTGCGTCAAATCTCGCTCAAGCATTGACGCGCGAATCAACTGGGAGAATACAATCATGCCAAATCCGAAGCGCAGGCATTCCAGGTCCCGCCGGGACAAGCGCCGCACGCACGACAGCCTCGCTGTCCGGTCGGCGTCGGTCTGCCCGAACTGCGGGGTGAGCGTGCTGCCCCACCGTGTGTGCAAGGAATGCGGCCACTACAAGGGCCGCGAAGTGATCGAAGTCGACGAAGAGTAGCGCCGACGCCTAAGGAGTCCGAACCCGCGTGGCAAGTTCAGTCACCGTTGCAGTAGACGCGATGGGCAGCGACGACGCTCCCATTGCGGAGGTCGAAGGCTCGCTGCTGGCAGCGGAAGAGTTCGGGGCCAAGATCCTGCTGGTTGGCCGGGAGGAGATCCTGCGCCGCGAACTTTCCCGGCACTTCCCGGCTACCGGCCAGATCGAGATCGTCCACGCCGAAGACGTGGTGACGATGCACGACAACACCTCGGCCGCGATACGCACCAAGAAGGACACGTCGATCCGCGTCGCTGCCGAGCAGGTGCTTTCGGGCCGGGCCGGCGGCATGGTTTCGGCCGGCAACACCGGCGCCGTGATGGCCACGGCCGTGAAGGTCATGGGCCGCATCCCCGGAGCCAAGCGCCCGGCCGTGGCACAGATCTTCCCGACCGACCGCGGCGGGCGCACGCTGCTGCTCGACGTCGGCGCGAACGTGGACTGCACGCCGACGATGCTGGTGCAGTTCGCGGCGATGGGCGAAGTCTACACACGGGTACTGTTCGGGTGCAAGGAGCCGCGGATCGGGCTGCTATCCATCGGCGAGGAAGAGCACAAGGGCAACGACCTGACTAGCAAGGCGAGCAACCTGTTCAAGCAGAAGCCGTTCAACTTCGTCGGTAACGTCGAAGGGCGGGACCTATTCACGGGCAACGTCGACGTGATCGTCTGCGATGGCTTTGTCGGCAACGTGGCCCTGAAGGTCAGCGAGGGCTTGGTGTCAACGATCAAGACCATGCTGATCCAGTCGCTCGAGGCGACCGTCATGCGCCAGATCGGCTACGGCCTGGCGAAGGGCGCGTTTGACGAGTTCAAGAAGCGCGTCGACTACGAAGAGTACGGCGGCGCGCCGCTACTCGGAGTGAAGGGCGGCGTGATCATCTGCCACGGCCGTTCCACGCGCCAGGCGATCAAGAACGCCGTCCGCGTGGCGATCGACTTCGAGACTGGCGGGATCACGCGCAAGATCCAAGAGAACCTAGTAGACGGCCTCGAGAGTATCGGGGGCCGCAGTGGCTCAACCCCTAGCGCTGCCAAGCGATAGACAAAGGGCGGGCAGGGCGTCAGAGAGGGCCCGTCCCAGAGCCTCAAGCTGCGGCTGGTCCATGGCCGCTTGCATGGCTTGGAACAGCACTCGCTCCTCGGTTCGAATGTGATTCACCAATGCCGTGCGCAACTGGTCCAGCAACGGCCCGAGCTCGCTAGCGGGGGCTCGCTCCAAGGCCTCGAACTGCAGGCGGATTGCTTCGTGCTCGGCGATCAGGGTGTCGACCAAGCCGGGCTCGCCAGCCTGCCGCGCAGCTGGGAACACGATCTGCTCCTCAACCTCGAAGTGGCCCCGAAACTCCAGCTGCCACAGATCGAGCGCCTGCTCGCGCAAGCGCTCGAGTTCGGTAGGGCCAGCGGGGCCAGCGCCATCGCGCGGACCCCGCTCGATCATCACGCCCAGCGCCAGGCCGTCGTGGTGCTGGCGGGACAGCGGCACCAAGGCTGGGTGGCGCTTCACTCGCTCAGCCTATATCACTCGCCGGAGATCTGCTCGGGCTTGTAGCCTCCAAGCCTCCGGAAGTGGAGGAAGAACAGCCCGAAAAGCACCACCAGCACGACTGGCAATGAAGCAACGTACTTGAACGTTGCTGCCGGACCGAACCTGTCGTACAGCCGGCCCATGATCGGCACGACCGTGCCGCTCGAGAAAACGCCCGTGCCTCCCATGACAGCGAGGGCTAAGGCACCGCCCTTCGGGAATCGCTCGGAGGTGACGCCGAGCATCACCGGCCAGAAGTACGTCTTTCCGACCCCGAAGATCGTGGCAGCCGCGAACGCGCCGAGCATCGTGCTCACCGAGCCCAGCGAATAGAGGCCGATCGCCGTCAGAACGGCGGCAATCGTCATCAGCCCGAACGGCGAGAACTTGTGGGCGAGCGGACCGCCGAAGAAGCGCAGCACGAACATGATGCCCGCTGTGTACACCAGAATCAGGATCCCGGGCATCCCGCCAGTCAGGTTCGTGATCAGGGACGGCACCCACTGGTCCGGTCCGAGCTCAGAGGCTGAGGTCAGCCACATGCAAATCCAGAGGAAGACGAAGGAGGGACGCAGCAACTCGCGAAACATGTCCCGGTTGCTGATGCCCGCAGCGACACGCTCGGTCGCCGGAAATTCCTGGCCCCGTATCAAGACGAGATAGGCCAGGGCCACGACCGGGATCGTGATCAGCTTGAGTCGCCAGCCCAGCGTCGCCGTTTCCGCGCTGACCGAGCCTCCCAGTCCCATCGCTAGCGAAATGAAGTAGGCGAGCAGTCCGCCTATGATCAACCCACCCGGCCACCACGCGTGCAGCACGTTCATGCGGTGGGTCTTGTCCTCCGGGTAGAGCGTAGAGCACAGCGGATTGATCACTCCCTCGACAAGGCCTTGCGCCAGTCCGAGAGCGAGCATGGCGACCCAGAGCGTGACAGTGACCGGGTTGCCGAAAATCGAAGCGACCGCACCATCGGGGAACGGCACGGCCACGATCGCGAGGATCCCGAAGATGTAAAACAGGCCCGAGATCGTCAGCAGCCGACGCATCCCGAACAGATCGACGAGAGAGCCGCCAATCAGAATCGACACTGTGAATCCGTAGAAGGCGGGCTGGAAGATCAGGCCGAGCTGCTCCTTGGTCAACTGGAAATCGTTGGCGAGAGCGTCGGCCGCATCTCCGCGAATCGAGAAGAACATCGATGTCGTGACGAGCGCAATGCAACTCGCCACGAAGAGACGGTTTCGGTTCATGTGGCCCCTCCTTGCGGGTTCGGGCAGATAGCGTAGCACATGAACAGCTCAGGCGGTTGAGCCCGGCCGCGCCGGATCGGAGTCAGCGAGCGTCCGGGGGAGCACAGGCAAACGAAGCACTTTCGGCCGGGTCGCCCGCGCCGTCATAGACCGCGACTTCGGGGTACGGGCATAGCGGCCTCGTCAGTTCGGTCCTGCCCTGAACCACGCGCGACGCTTCGATCCGCCGCGGCACCTTGCCGTCTTCGACCCACGCCATCAGGGACGCGAAATAGTCGGCTTGGGAGACGCCGAGGCCGCCGCTGCAATGGAACATGCCCGGCACCATGAACAGGCGGAAGAAGTCTCGCGTCTCGCCGCCGGTGACGCGCAAGGCCTCCTCGTAGTAGTTCACTCCCATCATTGGATTCAGCGCGGTATCGGCCCAGCCGAAATACATCAGCATCTTGCCGCCAGCGTCTCGAAAGCGGGACAGGTCTGGATCGGTGGCGTCCAAGATCGAGCGGATGAAGTCCATCCGGCCGAGGTCTTCGTCGAAGTCCAAGTCGCTGAGCTCGAATTCGGGATCGTCCGGTTCGAAAGCCAAGTAGCGCAGGAACGTCTCGGCAAAGACCTGCTGCCGGGAGGGTCCGTCCTCGGAAACGATCCAGCCCCGCCAGCCGCTGGTGCGTCGGCGCCCCGATGGAGGGGCGGCTTCCGCGCCGAAGGGCTGGCCGGGAAAGACCTGCTCGCCTTTGCTGATCACGCCGCCGTAGATCTTTGCGAGGGCCTCGATCTGGCCGTCGTCGAAGCACTGGTCAGTGGCGACACTGTTACAGCGCGGCAAGTCCCTCGCCGGGTCGAAGTCGCATGCACGGGGATCTTCCAGCAGGCCGTCTTCCAGCCCGTCCAGGCCATCGCACTTTGCGTAAACTTCCTTGGCGACGGCTTCCATCTCGGACAATGTGAGCGGCACGCCGGCCAGCGCCAGGGCGTTCCAAGCGCCCCAGATCTGGGTGCCGGTGAAGTCCAGCACGGGAGCGCCAACCAAGATGCCATCGAAATCCTTCGGAAAGCGCTGAGCCGCCATCAGGCCCTGGCGTCCGCCCGTCGAGCATCCTCGCCAGTAGGTATAGTTGGGCGGCCGGTCGTAGTAGATGCCCGCCAGCTCCTTGGCCGTCTGGATCGTGAGGCGGACAGCGCGGAAGCTATAGTCGATCTCCTTCTGGCGATTGTTGAAGGCGAAGGTGCCGAGCGGTTCAGCGGTCCGATCGTGCCCGGTGTTGGTGTAGACCGACACGAACCCATCGGCCACGATCCTCTCCGAAGCGCGGATGCTTCCCGGACTGTCAGGCGAGTTGCCGGCGTAGCCGCCGTTGCCACGCATCACGATGCGCCCGTTCCACTCTGCGGGCAGCACGACTTCAAAGACAATCTCAGGGGGAAGTACACCCAGGACGCGGCAGCGCTCGGGGATGTCGCCCGTCGCTTCGAGGTCAGTGGCGGACAGGATCGTGTACTCGTGGACGGTGCGCTCGGAGAGCGCGGCGCACGTGGTCGCGGGCTTGGCGCCTGGGACATCGGCCCGCCCCGGCAGCGAAGCGAGGATGGCCAAGGCCGCGACGGCCAGCAATGGCCGGAATCGACTCGATGCAGTTGGGTGGAGGAAATTCAGCTTCATGTGAGGAACGACCTCCTACAGAGTATTCGGTTGCCGTGTTTCCCGGACGATCTGATTTCTCGGGCCCAGCCGTCTCAGCCACGCCGGGAAGGCTGAAGCGATCCGAGTGGCCTCACGCCTATTCAATCTGGAGCAACCACCCTGTACGTATTGTGTTGCGCCGAAAGCCTGGTTGAGGCGGACCGCAGTCTCTCCCCCGCTCGCCTCCACGAAGCCTCGCTACGACTACAATGATTCCGGGAATATACCCGTGACCCGCCTGGTCGTGATGCTGGGGCTCGTGGCCGCTGGAGCGTACGGCGCCGAGAGGCCGGAGACGTTCAGACAGTACTGCTACGGGTGCCACTCTGATGCCGTCGCTAACGCCGGCATCAACCTTGAGCGCCTGACCAGCGAATCCTCCGTCGCTGACAGCTTCAAGCAATGGCAGAGGGTTGCCGCTGCGCTTGAGCAGCACGCGATGCCTCCGCCGGGTGCGCCAACGCCCGCCGAGGGAGAGCGCCGCGAGGCCGCACGCTGGATTCGCAATTCCCTCGCCGACTACGCTGCCAAGCACGGAGGCGATCCCGGCCGCGTTACGGTTCGGCGGCTGACAAGCGCCGAATACGCCTACACGATTCGCGACCTGACCGGGGTGGATCTCGACCTCGGGCACCACTTCGCGGGAGATGCCGTCGGCGGCGAGGGATTCTCGAGCTTCGGCGACGTGCAGTTCATGGCCGATGCAAATCTCGAAAGCTATCTCGAGGTTGCCAAGCTCGTTGCCGACCATGCTGTCATCGGGTCGGGACCGCTACAGTTCGGGGTCCACCCGAGGCAGAGCGGCTACGAACTCTCAGCTATCCATCGCATTCACGACCTTTACCGCCGGTACGGTTTCCGCGCCACGGCCGCCGAGGGCGCCAGGCCGTTTGGGCTAGAGAAGTACGGCGCAGCATTCTACGCCGCCTGGGCGTACCGGCACCGCGATGGCGACGCGACGCTAGAGGAATTCGCCCTGCAGGAGGGCCTCAGCCAAGCGTTCGTGAAGCATGTCTGGTCGGTACTCAACCGCGAGGAAGCGCCCTACCCGGTTTCAGAAGCCATTGCCATGTGGCGAGCCCTGCCCGCTACTGGGGACGAGCAAGCCATCCGCGCAAAATGCACCGAGATCCAGAACTTTGTCGTCGACTGGCCGCGCTGGCTCTTCGCGGTCGGAGCGATGGCACAGGGCGGCGGTGGCGATGAGGGGGCTTTGATCATCACCGACGAGACGGTCGTGGGCCGCTCGCGCGCGCCGCTCACGTTCACTCCGAGGGATCGCGGTGACGGCCTGGGCGACCTGTATCTCTCCGTTACGCAGCTCAATCCCGGGATGTCATCGGCACCGCGCGTCGTGTGGCGAAACGCGACCGTGAGGGCGACCACGCACGACCAGCAGGTTCTGCCGGAGCGGCCGCTGGTTGAACTCCTGCCCGCCTCCGAGATCGAGCGGATCGGGTTCGGACGGACGGACGGGCTGGGACCTGGCGACTTTGCGACCATCGGCGAAGCGCGGCTGCGGGTGAGCGTGCCAGCTCCCGAAGAATGGGAACAGTTCACGTTCCGCGTCGAAGTCGAGGTTGACTTGGCCCCGGAGGACGATTCGATCCTGCGGGTGGTCATCGGCGATCTGGAAGATGGCTCGAGAACCCGCGCCGCGACGGCGTTGCTGACTCGTCCCGAGAGCGCTCCCTTTGCACGTTTCAAGTCCGGAGTGCTCGAGCACGTCGCGAATTTCCCGCAAGCCTCGCACGGCGAGCCCACGCCGGCGGACCGCGACCCGATCCCGGCCCCGTTCGACAACACCTACGACGAGCCGGAGCGGGACCTGTTCCACTTCCGCATCAAGTACTACCGCCAAGACGATTTTCTCGTCGACAAGATGCTGGACGACGAAACCAAGGTGCGACTCGATCAGGCTTGGTTCGACCTGCTGGATTCCTTCGACTACCACGATGAGTTCTTCGTGTTCACGGCCAACAAGTTCGGCCTGGCTCTCGACAAGAGGCTGAGCGAACTCGATGCGGGCGAAATCGCGGCCCTGCCGGACGAGCCGCGCGGTTACGCCGAGGCCCTGCGCAGCGAGTTCGATGACGTCCAGGCCGCCCAGCTTGCGGCCCAGCCCGGCCATATCGCCGATGTGCTGGCCTTCGCGGCGCGAGCTTGGCGGCGCCCGCTCGCGCCCGGCGAGGCCGATCTGCTGCGACGCCTCTACAACGTGGCCCGGGAGGATCGCTCGCTCGATCATCGCTCGGCGATACGGACCATGCTGACCAAGGTGCTGGTCGCGCCGGAATTCCTGTATCGCCTCGAGCGCCCGGAACTTGACAGCGGTCCATCGCAGCTCTCACCGTGGGAGCTGGCGAGCCGGCTGAGCTACTTCCTGTGGGCCTCTGCGCCGGATGAAGAGTTGCGGCATGCCGCGGCGTCGGGCGCGCTGGAGGACGAGAGCGAAATCGCCAAGCAGGTCCGCCGCATGCTCTCAGATCCCAAGGCCCGGCGCTTCGCGACCGAGTTCTTCGGGCAGTGGCTTGGCTTCTACCGCTTCGACCAGCATACGGGCGTGGACGCCAAGCGCTTTCCGGAGTTCAGCGAGGCCGTCAAGTCGGCGATGTACGACGAGGCGGTGTCGTTCTTTGAGCACATCATCCGAGAGCGGCGCCCGTTGCGCGAAGTCTTTTCGGCAGACTACACATTCCTGAACGACGCGCTGGCCAGACACTACGGCGCGGAAGTCGAGGCCGGGCGCGAGATGGGGCTCGTCGAGACCGCCGACAGGTTCAAGCGCGGGGGCATGATGCGGCTGGGGGCCATCCTGACCGCAACGTCCGCGCCACTGCGAACCAGCCCGGTCAAGCGCGGCGACTGGATCTTGCGGCGGGTGCTCGGCACCCCGACCCCTCCGCCACCGCCCGATGCGGGCTCTCTGCCGGGCGATGAGAAGAGCTTCGGCGCAATGACCGTCCGAGAACAGCTCGAGACGCACCGCGCCAACACGGCCTGCGCGTCGTGCCACTCGCGTATCGACCCGCTGGGCTTCGCCCTCGAGCACTACGATGCGGTTGGCCGGTGGCGCGAGGCCTACGACAACGGAAAGCCTGTCGACGCAGCGAGCGTCATGGCCGGCGGAACGCCGATCACGGGCGTCGAATCGATGCTCGACTACATCGAGAGCCAAGAGCGCCAGATCCTGCTAAATCTCTCCGAGAAGCTGCTCGGCTACGCATTGGGGCGTACAATCATTGCGTCGGATCTGCCCTTGCTCGACCGCATGGTCGCGGCTGGATTCGACGCGACGTTCGAACAATTGGCGCTCCAGGTTGCGACCAGCCGCCAGTTCCGCTATCGTCGCGGACGCAACGACGAGACGCCGATCGAGCTGGCCGACGGAGGAACAAGGTAGTGCACCGCAGACAATTCCTACGGAATTCCGGCATCGCGCTGGCGATGCCGTGGCTTGAGTCGTTGCCCGCGGCGACGACCGAGCCGCCGACTCGCTTTGGCTTGGTCTACTTTTCGAACGGCGTTGAGCCGGCGCACTGGTGGGCCAAGGGCTCTGGGGCCTCAATGGAGGTCGGTCCCGGTCTTGCTCCGATGCAGCCGCTGACCGAGCACTTCAGCTTCCTGCGCGGGCTGTACAACCAGAAGGCCGCCGAGACGTCAAGCCCGCATCTGGGCGCGATGCCTAACCTGCTTTCCGGGGCCGAGGTCAGCCTCGACCCGGCGGTGATCCGGGTCGGCAAGACGATGGACCAGGTCCTATCGCAGCGCATCGGCGGCCACACGGAGATTCCGAGCCTGGTGCTGGGAATCGAGCCCAATGAGCTGCGCCTCGAAGATGGCGTCTCGATGATCTATGGCTCGGCGATTTCGTGGGCCTCGGAAGTCAGGCCTGCCACCAAGGAAATCTACCCGGCGCGCGTGTTTGACCGCTTGGTGGGCAACGATCAGGACCGCGAGCTGGATCGCAGCATTCTCGACACACTGCTGGATCAGGCCCACAGCCTCCGCAGCCAAGTCAGCTACAGCGACAGGGCGAAGCTGGAAGAGTATCTCGAATCGATCCGCGACATCGAGCGGCGCATCGACCTCGCCACGAAACAGGAGCGCCTCGAGGGCTGGCGGCCATCCTTGGCCGAGCCCAACATGGAGCGGCCCGCGAGCGAACTTCCGCAGGAAATCCCCGAGCACATGCGCCTGATGCTCGACCTGATCGTGTTGGCCTTCCGGATGGACAAGACCCGCATCGCAACGCTGATGCTCAACAACGACTTGTCCCAGATGAACTTCGGATTCCTCGACGGAGTCGAAGGGGCGTTGCATCTGGATCTGACGCACAACGGCAAGGATCCCGCACTGGAGGCCATGTACTTGAGGACGAACCAGTTCCACTTGGAGCAGTTCGCCTATCTGGTGCGCCGGCTGAGCGAAATCGACGAGGGCGAAAAGTCGCTGCTCGATTCTTCCATGCTGATCGGGTGCTCGAACCTTTTGGACGGTGACCAGCACCAGGCTGACGAGATGCCGTTCCTGCTTGCCGGCCGAGGCGGGGGGCTGAGGCCGGGACAGGTGCTCGACTACTTGAGTGCCGGGGACGACAACCGACGCGCTTGCAGCCTGTACCTGTCGCTGATGGATCGGATGGGCGTGCGGCTGGATCGATTCGGAGACAGCCGCCGGCGACTCGACGAGATCTGAGACGCTCGCTTCGAGCCGAAACCTAGCAACGGCTTGCCGCTCACCGTCGGCCGGCGCCACGAGCCCTGCTGCGAAGCTGATCGTGGTAGTGTGCATCAGCCGTGACCGCCTCTGGCGATGACGCTCCTTCCAGAAGCAGGCCGCACAGGCGCTGGCGGTCCCGGTCCTTACGGATCAGTTCGAGGACGTACTCGCTCGACGATCTGTAGCCCCGTGCGCTGACCTGATCGTCCACAAAGGCCATGAGGGCCTCGGGAAGCGATATGTTCATCGTGCACACGAATACGACGCTACTGGGATTGGCGAAGTTTGGCAAGCGCGGGGAAGTGAGACCCAGCCGTTGCCTTAGCATTGCGAGAGCGATGCCGGAGTCTCAAGCGCGCTGGTTCTCAGCCTCTAGGCCGATCCGGGGGGTGGAAGTCCGTGCGACGGGTCAGTCTGGGAGGCCTCGTATCGCGATTCGTTCGAGGGCGCAGAATGGGATAACCGTAGCCAGTCGACCCCAAGTGCAGCGATCCAGCCCGCACATCGCCGAAGCAGGTTGGCTGACCGTAATCCTTAACCGACGCTGGTTCCCCGGTCTCCCTGCTCTAGGTTGAGAGACAATGGACGGGCTATGGAATCGACCGACCCCTACAAGACCGGACAGCCGAGCCCAATTCGGCTCTCTCGTCGCTCCTTCTTAGGACAGTCCGTTGCTGGGCTCGGCATGGGGACGTCAATCCAGCTGTCTGGGCAATCAAATCCGGGCGATACTCAGCCAAATATCCTGTTCTGCATATCGGACGATCAATCTTGGACCCACGCCGGGGCCGCCGGAGATCCGGTCGTCAAGACACCCGCCTTCGACCGAGTCGCCGCAAACGGCGTGCTCTGCACCCGCGCGTTCTGCGATGCCCCGACTTGCGGCCCGTCGCGAAGTGCCATCCTCACTGGCCAGTCCATCTGGCGGCTCGAGGAAGCCGGCAACATCCATAGCACGCTGCCAAGCAAGTTCGTGACCTACACCGAGATGCTCGAGGGTGCCGGCTATATGATCGGACACACCAGCAAGGGCTGGTCGCCTGGCCGGCTAGAGCCAGGCGGCCGCACGAGGAATCCGGCGGGCGACACTTTTGAGAGCTTCGACCAGTTCATGGGGCAACGTCCAGCGGACAAGCCATTCTGCTTCTGGCTGGGCAGCCGTGACCCTCACCGGCCCTACGAGCTAGGCTCGGGCCAGCGGTCGGGGAAGGATCCGGCGCAGGTCGTCGTCCCGCCACACATGCCCGACAACTCTGTGACGCGCAATGACATCCTCGATTACTACGTCGAGGTCGAACGCTTCGACAGCAACGTGGAGCGCGCTCTGAACCTGCTGGACGAGACCGGCCAGCTCGACAACACGATCGTGGTGGTCACGAGCGATCACGGAATGCCCTTCCCCCGCGCCAAGGCCAGCCTCTACGACTACGGCAGCAGAGTCCCGCTGGCAGTCTCTTGGCCCCGCGCCATCCCGGCGGGTCGGACAGTCGATGACTTCATCAGCCTCAGTGACATGGCCCCTACGTTCCTTGAGGCCGCCGGCCTTGAACCGCACCAAGACATGACCGCACGCAGCCTGCTGCCGATTCTCCAGTCAAGCGATAGCGGCCAGGTCGATTCCTCGCGCGACACCGCGTTCTTCGCGATGGAGCGGCACGATGGTTGCCGTCGCGGGGGCAAGGGGTACCCGTGTCGCGCCATCCGAACCGCCGACTACCTTTACATCCGCAATTTCGAACCGACACGCTGGCCTTCCGGTTCGCCGAACGCCGCCGATTGCGCGCGCGGGATTCCTTACGGAGAGATCGACTCTTCGCCGACCAAGACCTTCATGATGGAGAACCGGGGCGATCCATCGGTGGACCGTCTGGCCGAGCTGGCGTTCGGCACGCGGGCGGGACATGAGTTGTACGACCTGCGGACAGATCCCGGGCAATTGCGCAATGTTGCCACCGAACCGGCGCTTGCTGATCAAGCCAAGGCATTGGATGCTCGACTGATGGCGCACTTGGCCGACACCGGCGATCCGCGCGCCCTCGGCAAGCCCGCGCCTTGGGACTTCTATCCCTATTACGGGCGGAAGGTCAACGAAGACTGGACCGTGGACGCTCCAGGGTAAGCGGAACTATCCCTGACCAAGCCCCACCGACCGCCTTAGAGAGGCGCGCTTGTTGTCCGGCGCACGACATTGCGAACCGGGCCGCCGCTAGTCGGAGTTGAGTCGCTCGTCCACGGTCGCCCAATTGGCGGCGGCCACCCAAGCGGCAGAGCCGCTCAAGTAAGCAGCCCGCCGCCGAGCCAAGCCTGATCATCTCATTGCGGCACTGCGGGCCGTAGAATGAATAGGCTCGGCGCGTGCCCGGTTGGCGAAATTGGTAGACGCAACGGACTTAAAATCCGTTGTCCGCAAGGACGTGTGGGTTCGAATCCCTCACCGGGCACCAAGCGCCCAAGGCTAGTCGGTGGAAGCACCCGCTGACAGCGCGTGCACACCCTCGTCCGCGTGGTAGGAGCTGCGCACCAGCGCCCCGGACTCGACGTGCCGGAAGCCTAGCCGGCGACCATGCTCGCGAATCCGCTCAAACTCCTCCGGGGTGTAGTACTTCTGAATCGCTAGATGGTCAGGAGATGGCCGCAGGTACTGGCCCACCGTCAAGATCTCCACGCCGTGCTCGCGCAGGTCATCTAGGGTGTCGTAGATCTCGGCATCGGTCTCGCCGAGTCCCAGCATGATGCCCGACTTAGTCGGAATCGCCGGCCTCGCCGAACTGGCGTGCCGCAGCATCATCAGTGAGCGGCGATAGTCCGACCCGACCCGTACCGTGCGGTACAGGCGGGGCACGGTCTCGATGTTGTGATTGAGGATGTTCGGCCGGGCATCCAAGACAATGTCCATGGCAGACCGCGAGCCTTGGAAGTCCGGCACCAGCACCTCCACAGTGCAGTCCGGCAGGCGCGCCCGGATCGCCCGGATTGTCATGGCGAATAGCTCCGCGCCGCCGTCCGATCTGTCGTCGCGGTTGACACTCGTCACCACGGCGTGACGCAGCCCCATCTGTGCGATGGCATCCGCGACCCGCCGCGGCTCGTCATAGTCCACTGTCTCGGGAGGCCCTTTCTGCACGGCGCAGAAGCCGCAACGCCGCGTGCATACGTTGCCCAAGATCATGAACGTCGCGCTGAGGCGATTCCAGCAATCTCCGACATTGGGACAAGCGGCGCTCTCGCAGACGGTGTGCAAGCGAAGGTCGCGGACCAAGTCCTTCAGCCGTTGGTAATTTTGACCGGTCGCCGCAGGGGCAACGAGCCAGCGGGGGCGCGGGCCGGCCGGGTTCTCGAGCGGCTTGGCATGCGCCGGAACGATCGGCTTGGAACGCAGGTCCGCAACCGGGATGAAGCCGCTCATTGGTTCGCCGATCAGCAGGCCCGGCACCCTTTGCGAGGGTCGACGGATCCCGACCTCATGCTACCAACGCGCTTCCCGGGCGCGCCCGGGAAGCACTGCTGGCTATTCCTCGCTGGAGAAGAACTTATACACCAGGGCCGCCAACACTCCGCCCAGCGGGCAAGCCACGAAGAAGATCCACAGGGAGGAAATCGCATTCGAGGCATCGCTGAACAACGCCGGCCCGAGCGAGCGCGCCGGGTTCAGCGAGGCTCCTGTCAGCGGGCCGCCCGCCAAGATGCAAGCCGTTAGCATGAAACCGATCGCGATGGGCGCGAAATCGCCCGCCTTTCCGCTGACAGCCGCATGGTAGATCGCGTTGACGAGCAAGAACGTCAGGAACAGCTCCAGCACAAACGCCTGGCCGACGCCGACGCCCGCAGCCGGAACCGTCGCACCCATGGCACCCGCGGAATCACCCAGAACATAGAACAGCGTCGCAGCCCCTGCGATACCACCAAGCAATTGCACGAGGATGTATCCGATCGCGTCGCCGAGCTTGATCTGGCCGCCTGCGAGCAAGCCGATGGTGACCGCCGGGTTGATGTGCAATCCCGAATAGCTGCCGTAGGCGTACGCAAACGCTATCACCACCAAGCCGAAGGCGAAGGCGGCCGCCACGAGACTGCCGCTGATCTGGCCCGTGCCGGCGCCTATGAAAATCAGCGTGAACGTCCCGATGAACTCCGCAACGAGTGCTTTGATTTGCATGAATCGAGTACCTCCTGCACCTCCCGCTGCCAGCGGGCGTAGCGACACCGCAGCATTGTATCAGCGGCTCGCGTCAGGGGCCTCCAGACGTTCCTTATACTTGCCTCAGATAGCAGAGATTCGCTTCGGAGCCCGAAAATGAGAACTGTGCAACAGCAACGCAGCGACGTTGAGCAGTATCTCGACTCGGGATTCTTGGACCTTGACGGGCTGCTGGACGCACTCGAACTCGTCGTCGAGCCTTCCTCCAGCCTTTTCGGCAAGCCCGGCTTGCAACTGCGCAAGTGTCCTGCCGAAGGGCGCAAGGTAGCGATCGCGATCAGCGGCGGCGGCGCAGCCGGGGCCTACAACGCAGGCTTGCTGGAAGTGCTGCTCGCCCGGATGCGGCAACGCGGAATCGAGCCGGACCTACTGGTCGGCACGTCCTCCGGCGCACTCAACGGCTACGGCGTCTTCCTTGAGTCGCTGGGCATGGGCAATCCCCAGTTCGACAGCGAGCCCTCGGTGCGCCAGCCTTACGGGAGCTACATCGCTTCGGTTTGGTCGTACATGGCCCGTGACGGCAAGGCGTCGCGCTGGGTCGTCGGCCGCCGTTCGTGGATCGTCAGGCTGGTGTCGCGCGGCGCGCGAAGGCGCTGGAGCCTAGTCGGGCTGATCTTGGCGGCCATCGGCGCCTTGCTGCTGTTCCAGCCGAATTTGCTCCTGCCGCTTGCAACGCCAATTGCTGAGCCGGGCCCGGACGGCCTCGCGGGAGCCGTGCCGTTCTTGTTCGGGTACGCCGTCGTCGCTACGGTGGTGCTGAGCCTCGTCCTGTGGCTGGTCCTGCGCAGGTTCGGCCAGAGCCTGTTCCTCGACCTGCCACTGCTGGGATTCCTTGCAAACACCGGGCCCAACGGCGATCTGCGACGCCGTCCTAGCGGGCCCAAGGGCCAAGCCGTTGATCAGGCCAAGGTGCTCAGCCGGAATATCGTCCGCCGCTGGTACGACCGCGGCAGGCACGCACCGGAGTTCATCATCACCGGCACTGACATTTCGGCCGGACGCGAGTGCCTGTTCACTTTGGTGCGCCCAGAGACCTATGGTTTGCTGCGGCGGGCCGAGTGGATGGCGGTGCAATTCGATTCCGACTCGGGCGCGGCGAGCGAATATCGCGGGCAGACCGAGGCACTGTTTACCCGCTCCGAACGCCTGCTACAAGCGCTGGTAGCTTCGTCAGCCGTGCCGGGAGCGTTCCCAACCCAACGGATTGGCATCTACGAGGGCGGCTCGAGCTCGGTGGCCCACCACCACTTCGTCGATGGCGGGGTGATGAATAACAGCCCCGTCCACATCGCCATCGACGCGGGCGCGACACACGTGATCTCGCTCGAGATCCTGCCACACGATTCCAGCGACGAGCTGCGTCCCGACCAGCGCGGCCGCGGGCGTTACCTGCTGTTGGAGGCAGCTCTTGCCACCTTGACGACAGTGCTTGAGCGAGCGATCAAGCAGGACGTGCGCCGGACCGCCTCGTGGAACCGTTTCCTAGTCAGCCGTCCCAAGAGCCTCGATAGCGGCCGCGCCGAGGACACGGAGAACCAGCGCAGCAGGCGTATCGTGCCCTTGTACCGAATCGCTCCTACCCAGCCACTGGTCGGCACGGTTGAATTCGACGGGCGGTTCGAGGCGGGCCAACGAACGGTGACGCTGCGAGACCTGTTGCAGCGCGGAGTGCTCGACATGCAGGGTCGCAATGTATGGACAGCGACCCTGCGGCATGAACCGGGATGGCGCGACCCAGACTCCGAAGTCGCGGAGTCGCTTTACCAGGCCAGCGCCTAGAGCGGCTGCCTTGCGCGGAGCTTCTCCAGCGCGTCATTGTTGCGCTTGTGCTGCCCGGACTGCGTCCGTGCTCGCTAGAATTGTGCGGGTATCGCTATGAGCAACTCAAGACGCCTGGCCGCGGCCATCCTCGTGATGTTGTCGGCCGCCTGTAGCCAGCTTCCCGTCGTGGACGTGGACTCACCGATGGAGGCCCCTCGCTGGGCCTTGCTGGAACGCGAGTTGCTGGAGGCCAATTCGAAAGCTGTCGAAGAGTTCGCGGACGGCTATCTCGACGATCGGGGCTACCTCTTGCACACGCCGCGCTGGGGCACGCTGGACGGTCCCGATGACGCGATCGAGACCTTCTACAACTGGACCCTGCTGCACGCCTTGGGCGGCTCGGATTCGGTCTTGGATCTGTACAAGAAGGGGCTTGAGGGGCATCTCCAGCAATACGGCGAACTGCGCACCGAACTGACCACTCTGGCCAGCAACGGGGCGTATCACCGCGAGTTCATCACGCAGTCGGACTGGTTTCACACCGGAGAGGGGATGCGGGCATTCCTGCTCATGGGGCACTCGGCCCCGGACGACGACCTGTTGGTGGAAAGGATGGAGCGCTTCGCCCAGATGTATACCGGCGAGGATTCCTCGGTGGCCAACTACGATCCCGAGCACAAGATCATCCGCAGCCTGTGGAACGGCAGCCTCGGCCCGATGTTGCGCAGGGCCACTGTCTACGACTGGGTCGGGGATCCGGTGCCGGGCAAGTTCCACCTGCTGCACAATCCTGCGCGGACGACGCAACTGCTGGACCTCGAGCAGTGGTACCCGCGCATGCTGGCCCACTGCGACGAATACCTCGACTCGGTCGGCGACAGCTTCCTGAATCTCGCCGCGACTCTGCTTAGCACCAACGCGTACGCTCTGACGGGGAAGAGCAAGTACAAGGATTGGACCTTGGAGTACTTGGACGCCTGGAAGGAGCGCGCGGCCGCGACCGGCGGGATGATTCCCTCCAATATCGGTCTAGACGGCACGCTCGGAGGAGCCCACGACGGCCAGTGGTGGAAGGGCACCTACGGCTGGAACTTCACCATCTTCGATGGCGAGCTGCAGCAGATCGCGCACCGCAACTACTTCACCGCCTCATCGTTCCAAGGCTTCGCCAACGGCCTGCTGCTGACCGGCGACCAAAGCTATATCGACGTGCTGCGCACGCAAATGGACCGCGTGCTGGAGGCCGCCAAGACCGAGGACGGCGAGCGGCTCCTGCCCACCATGTACGGCGATCCCCGCGGCTATGCATTCAACGGCGAGCCGGAGTTCTACCGATACCAGCCGGTGACCTACTCCGACCGGCTGGCAGAGATCTATCTGTGGTCGATGCAGCCGGAGGACTTGCAGCGGATCCCGCAACAGCAGGAACCGTGGATCGCCTTCTTGCAAGGCAACGACCCCGGCTATCCCGAACGCGCCATGGAGGGCGATCTCGAGCACATCCGCGAACGCCTTGAGCTTCAGCGCAACGACGAGACGACCGCCGAAACGAGGCTGGCCGACTACTTGCTCGGCATCGTGCCGGCGACGACCGACACGCTGTCCGAGCTGACCACCGGCGGGTATTTCGCCAACGGCCGGATCTGGGTCCTGCACAGCCGGCTGCGCTATTTCGATCCCGAGCGGCGCCGGGCCGGATTGCCGCCAGACGTGGCCGCCCTCGTGCATTCGCTGGAGGACGACTCGGTGAGCGTGACGCTGGTCAATCTCAGCGATAGCGACGCACGCGAGATCATCGTGCAAGCGGGCGGGTATGCGGAGCACCAATTCACAGCGCTGGAGCGCGAATCGGGCGCGGTTGAGCTTGACACGAACGCCGTTAGCGTGCGGCTCGCGCCCGGCAGCGGCGAGCGGCTGACGCTGCGCATGGCGCGCTATGCCAACCAGCCCGACCTGGCATTTCCCTGGTCTTGGTCGCGGCGCTGAGCGGCAGTCAGCCGCCCAGGGGCTCGATGGACGCGGCCACGTGGTCGCGGTAGGTCACCCGCACGGGCTCGAGCCCGGCTGCCGCGCACTGCTTGTAGTCGACGATCCGAGTCATCCCACCCGGCGACTGGCGCACGACTTGGCCAACGCCCAGCGCGAAGCCGATGCGCACCTCGCTCATGCCAACCTCGACGACGCCCTGGGCCGCCGCATCCCACATCTCGTCGGTCCAGTGGTCGTAGATCTCCCTAGGATCCTTGACGAAGAAGATGTCATCCACGAACACCCGCTGCACGGTGCCGATGACGAACGAATACCGCTCGCCCTCCTTCTCGAACAGCAAGACAACCTCGCGCCCGCGCGTCTCGAAGGCTAACGGGACGATGCGCTCGAGTGGCTCGAAGAGCCGCTCGCCGGGCTCGTAGAACCAGCGGTAGCCCTCGCGGACCCACAGCGGCTTGCCCGTGAGCCGCTCCCGCGCCGAGGGCAAGTCAGTCGCATACGACTTCGGCACGAACACGAACGCATCGGATGGAAGGTTGCGCTTGGTCGGCTGCTCGCCGATGGTCATGTTCGCGATTCGGTTCCGCTCGTAGAAGTGGTAGGCCAAGTAGACCGCGCCGACGACCAGCGCCACCTTGATCGCCAGCCGGAACCAGAACAGCCACTCCTCGCCCGCGAACTTCAGCCGCATCAAGAACTTCCCTCAGGGTTGGTTGCCCAACGCTAGTGGCCACGCACGGTTCAAGTCTAGACGATGTTCGGCGAGCCGTTCCGACCGTGGTCGATCCTGCGGTCGGAGCCCCGGCCTCCTGAGACGGCCGCGCTGATCTCGCTCTGGGCAGGCTGCCGACTCCCATGATCCCCTCTAGCCAAGATGTGCTACGATTCGCCGCGCTCTGCGTCGGCATCCGTCCCCCCTTGCGGCGAATCGTGACGTTTCCGACTCAGTTCGCACTGGAGGAATCATGAACGAAGGGATGGAGCAACGGCCCGCAAGTTCGGCCTGGAACCGCGTCACAGCGGTACTTCGGTTCGAACCCGGCATCTTCAATGAGATCGCGCAGGACAGCAAAGCAACAGGGCAAGCTCTCCTCGTCTTCGGGGTGGCAGTGCTCCTCAGCTCTTTGTGGACGCCGTTTTTGGTCCCGATCGCATGGCTGTTCGGGTTGCTCGGCCTGGCGCTCATGACAGGCCTCTTCATGCTGTTGGCTCGCATGTTCGCCGGCGGTCCGCCCCCTGAAGGTGCGGCAGATCCGGACGGACTTCGCGAGGATCGCCGAGATGACATGCCGCCCTACTCGGGCTGGCTTCGCGCGATCTTGTTTGCCTCGGCACCTGTGGCTTGCGGCGTGGTCCCGCTCGTCGGGACGCTGATCGGCGCGATCTTCAGCCTGATCTTGGAGATCGTTGCTATCCGAGAGTTGTCCGGGATCTCAACTGGCGCAGCAGTGATGGTATGGATCATCGCGATTCTGGTCCCTGGAATCCTCCTCGTTGTAGGCATCATGGTCTTCGGATTCTCGCTTCTCGCAATCTTCGGCCTCAACGAATTCCTAAATTGAAGATTAACGGCGCCACAGGATTCGCGATCAATGATCGACTCCAGCCTGGCGGCCAAGAAGAGCGAGCTTTCGCCTGTCTATCTCAGGTGCCTTAGACTCATCGCACTAGACGTAGGCAAGATACAAGACGCTCACACCGCCGGATAGCGGCCGAATCTCGACCCGCTTGAATCCTGCCCCAATCAGCAGCTTTCGAACCTGCTCGGGCGACGGAAAGCGCTGCACAGAATCCTGCAAGTAAGAGTAGGCCCCTCCACTGCCCGAAATGGCATTGCCCAGGCGCGGTAGCACGTGCCGGAAATAGAAGTTGAACAGTGCGCCCCAAAGCTTGAAGGTCGGCTGGGAGAACTCCAGTACCGCCAGGCAGCCGCCCGGGGCCAGTAATCGGCAAAACTCTTCGGCGCCGACGCGATAGTTTGCAAGGTTTCGAAACCCGAAGGCAATGGTCACCAAATCTACGCTCGAGTCAGGCAGCGGCATGCGGGTGGCATCCGCCTCGGCCAGAATACGAGGCAGGCCGGCACGCTCGAACTTGTCGGCGGCACGCACCAACATCGGGCGACAGAAGTCCGAGGCAAGGCACGCTGGGACCTTGTCCGGGCGCAAGCGCGCCCGCTCACGGGCCAAGGCCAGCGCCAGATCTCCCGTGCCGCAGCAGCAATCGGCGATACTCACCGCATCGCGCTGCAAGTAGGGCCGCACGGCGCGCACCAGCTTGCGGCGCCAGAAGCGGTCGATCTGGCCTGATAGCAGGTGATTGAGCAAGTCATAGCGCGGCGCCACTCGCGCGAACATGTCGCGCACGGCGCGGGCAGCCTCGGCTTCGTTGCCGACCTCGATGCCAGCCGGCAAAGCGCCGCGCTGTGGCTCTTCCACTGGCACCACGTATGCGGCTCTAGACCGCTGCCGATTCGACGGCGCCGCAGGCTGCGAGCGCGTGCTCGGTTGCAGCGATCACCTGGTCGGCAGGCGGGTCCAGTTCCTCGCTGACGCTTCCGATCGAATCGGCCAGCACGAATCGCGCCCTGCCGCCGACCGCCTTCTTGTCGCCCGCGATCCGCGCGGCGATGTTTCGGGCGTCCAAGCTCTCCAGACCCGCGAACGACCCGTACGAGAGCACGACAGCTTCGATCCGCCCGCGATCACGGGAGCCCAACCGGCCGCGCAACTCCGACAGGCGCGCCGCGGCGATCATCCCGAAGCCGACTGCTTCGCCGTGCAACAGGGTGCTGTAGCCGGTCTCGGCCTCCAAGGCGTGGCCTAGCGTGTGGCCGAAGTTCAGGATGCGCCTCAGCCCGCTCTCGCGCTCGTCGGCGCGCACGACCGCGGCCTTGATGCGGACCGATTCCGAAATCATCTTCTCGACCGCTTCCCCCGCGCGCGCTCGGACCATGGCCGCGCGCGTTTCCATGTAAGCGAACAGTTCCGGACTGCGGATGATGCCGTGCTTGACCACCTCTTGCACGCCGGCAAGATACTCGCGATCCGGCAGCGAGACGAGCGTGTCCGGATCGACCAGCACGAGGCGCGGCTGGTGGAACGCTCCGACTAGGTTCTTGCCAGAGGAGAGGTTGACGCCTGTCTTGCCGCCAACCGAAGCATCGACCTGGGCGAGCAAGGTGGTCGGGACTTGGACAAAGTCGATGCCGCGCATGTAGGAAGCGGCCACGAACCCAGCCACGTCGCCAGCGACTCCGCCCCCGAACGCCACCACGGCGCTGCCGCGGTCCGCGCGCGCGGCGTGCATGTCCGAGCACAGCCTCTCGACCGTGGACATGCGCTTGCGCGGCTCGTCGAGTGGACTGCGCAGCGCCACCCAATCGCAGCCTTGGAGTCCCTCCGCCAGACGAGACTCGTAGTGCCTCCAGACGGTCTCGTCCGCAATCACAAACAGCCGGCGATCCCCGAGCGTCTCGCGAATTAGCGACCCGGCGCGTCCGATCAGGCCGGCTTCGATGCGGACATCGTAACGGGAACCAAGCGTCTCGACGGACACGAGGGCCATTAGTCCTTTTTGTACCATGTGGACTTGCCGCAAGCGGTGCCGGCCGGGCGCGCCCCGGGCGTTCAGCGGTATCGTTGCGACTGCCATGGAAACCGACTTTCTGGTGATCGGCGGTGGCGTGGCGGGCCTCAGCGCGGCCATTGAGGCGGCCCCGGCCGGCCGCGTGCTGGTGCTGACGAAGGACCGCTTGCGGGAATCGGCCACGGAGTACTCGCAAGGCGGCGTAGCCGTCGCCCTCAGCGACGAGGACGAAGTAGGCCTGCACGAGCAGGACACGCTACAGGCTGGAGCTGGCTTGTGTGACCCGCGGGCGGTGCGAGCCCTGACCGAGGCCGGCCCGCGCCGGATTGAAAGACTGATCGAATGGGGCGCGGAATTCGACTCGGCCGGAGGCAAGCTGTCGTTCTCCATCGAGGGAGCGCACAGCGTGAACCGCGTGCTCCACGCTGGCGGGGACTCCACCGGGAAAGAGATTGGCCGCACACTGCTGCACAAGGCGAGATCGATTGATGCGATCAAGTTTCAGAGCTTTTCGTCGGTGGTCGATCTGCTCGTCGAAGACGGAACGGTTTGCGGCGCACTCGCCTGGAATGAAGAGCAGCGCGAGCTCGTTCCGGTCCACGCCCGCGCAGTGCTCCTCGCCACCGGGGGCATCGGGCGGATCTACCGAGAGACCACGAACCCGGACGTTGCCACCGGGGACGGCGTGGCCATGGCCTACCGTGCCGGGGCGGTCATCGCCAACATGGAGATGGTCCAATTCCACCCGACAGCGCTGTTCCTTGAGGGAGCTCCGCGTTTCCTGCTGTCGGAAGCCTTGCGCGGAGAGGGCGCGGTCCTGCGCAACGCCAACATGCAGCGCTTTATGTCGCGCTATCACGAAAGCGAGGAGCTTGCACCCCGGGATGTGGTCTCTCGGGCCATCGTCAGCGAACTCGCGCGGCTGCGCCGCGGGCCGGTCTACCTTGACCTGACTCATCTGGGTGATGGCTACGTACCGAAGCGCTTTCCGCGCATCTACCGCACCTGCCTGCTATACGGGGTCGATCTTGAGGTGGAACCTGTCCCTGTGCATCCCGCGGCGCACTACGCCATGGGCGGAATCTTGACCGACCACGACGGAGCGACCACGCTGCCGGGGCTGTACGCAGCCGGCGAAGCGGCCTGCAACGGTGTGCATGGCGCCAACAGGCTGGCCAGCAATTCCCTGCTAGAGGGACTGGTATTCGGGGCGCGGTGCGGGGAAGTCATTCGCAAGCACGCAGGCGAATCGCTCCGGAATCCAACACTGCCAAGCAGGAAGCGCGCCAGCGCCCTGCCAGGCAATGCCATTGCAAACCTGCGCCATCTCGCATGGCGGCACGCGGGGATCACGCGGTCCGGGGAGGGCCTCCGCGCCGGTCTAGAACAGCTAGACCTGCTCTCAACGATGTTCGAAAAGGGGCTTGCACGCACCAGCCGCCACGGATTCGAGACCGACAACATGTACCAAGTGATCCGCTTGATCACGCGCTGTGCGTTTGCGCGCGAGGAGAGTCGAGGCGGCCACTACCGCGTAGACTTCCCGTCGGCGCGCACCGAGTTCCGCAAGCACTCGCGTATCCGGCGGGGAGCCCAAGTGCGTTTCGTCGAAGTAGGTGCCAGTTGAATCGTGCTTGACAACGCCTATCGAGTTGACCAAGTCGCTCCGACATGACATAATGCATCTCAGATGCGATACAGGAGCCGCGGATGAAAGCACCGACTTCCATGTTGCACGTTCGGATGAACGCCGAAATGAAGCAGCAAGCTACGGCGGCCCTCGCGGCGATGGGCCTGACCGCCTCGGAAGCTGTGCGGTTGCTGTTTCACCGCATTGCAGCCGATCAAGCATTCCCGCTCGAACTCAAGGTGCCCAACGCGCAAACTCGTGCGGCGATGGCCGAAATCGACGAAATGGTAGAGGCCCGCAAGGCGCGATTCGCCAGCGCGGACGACATGTTTGCGGAACTTGAAGACGCCAGCAGCCAATAGGCGGGCCAAGCTGCCACGTCGGGCTGACTACGGCCGGCAATTCCTCAAAGACTGGGAGCGACTCTCGCGTTCTGGCAGATACGACATGAACCGCCTGAAGGCGGTGATGCTGCTCCTCATCGCCAACGATGCGCCGCTCGGTCCCGAACGAAGGGATCACGCGCTCAAAGGCTCATGGGCGCCCTACCGGGAATGCCATATCGGCGGTGACTTCCTGCTGGTCTATCGCATCGACGCCACGGATGGGCCGAGCGGCTCCGTCTACTTTGCTCGGGTCGGCAGCCACACCGAACTGTTCGAATGACACCGAACTAAAGCATTCGGTCTGTCCTGAACGCGCTGCCGCCGGGCATGACTGACCAGCTGATCCGACGGGGTCGGCATGTGCCCGATCCAGTAAAGGGCCTCGGCCGAGCGGACGCGTTATTGCGCTCAATGGCTCACGGGTGCGCTCCCGCTGCTAGGGCGGATCCTTGCGGCCGTCGGAGTCCCAAGCAGGCGGCAGGCAAAGGAGGTCATGGTGCATCCTGTCAAAATATACCGACTCCACGGCTGTCCGGCTTACGGCCATTGTCAGTCTCATAACCCACTATATTTCAATAAGTTGAACGGATTTTCTTGATGTGAACGACTTCAGCGGCCTGGGCCGTCTCTGCACAATCTATCGTGTTCTTCACGCCTCCCACCATGGTTGGCGACCAGAACCGATGTATTCCGGAAAGCTCGTCTTCGCCCAAGTGATGGCCCACCTGCCCCTGCACACCTTGCATCGCTGTGTGCAGCGCTACGGCGGCGACCGTCGCGTACGCTCCTTCTCCTGCCTCGACCAGTTCCTCTGCATGGCGTTCGCCCAGATCACCGGCCGGCGCAGCTTGCGCGATCTCGAGATCGCCTTGCGCGCCCAGGGCAGCAAGCTCTACCACATGGGCATCCGTGGCGGCATCGCCCGTTCCACGCTGGCGGACGCCAACGAGGTGCGTGACTGGAGGATCTGGCAGGACTTCGGCCAAGCCCTGATCCGCATCGCCCGCCCCATGTACCGCGACGAGGATCTCGGCCTAGAACTCGACAACACGGTCTACGCGCTCGACTCCTCCACCATCGACCTGAGCCTGAACGCCTTCCCGTGGGCCCGCTTCCGGTCCACCAAGAGTGCCGTCAAACTCCACACCCTGTTGGACTTACAGGGCAATATCCCGACTTTCGTGCGCATCTCCGCTGGTCGGCTGCATGACGTCAGGATGCTCGACGAACTGCCGGTCGAACCCGGCGCCATTTACGTCATGGACCGTGCCTACATCGATTTTCTGCGCCTGTTCGGCCTCCACTCCGCCGCTGCCTTCTTCGTCGTCCGGGCCAAGTCGAACCTGCGCTGGCGCCGGCGCTACTCCCGAGCGGTCGACAAGCAACTGGACCTGCGCTGCGATCAGACCATCCTGCTGACCGGCTCCAAGACCGCCGCCAGCTACCCCCAGCCGCTGCGCCGCGTCGGCTTCCGCGACACGCACCAGCAGCGCACCTTCCATTTCCTGACCAACAACTTCGAGTTGCCAGCCCGCATGATCGCCGATTTGTACCGCCAACGCTGGCAAGTCGAACTACATTTTCGCTGGCTCAAACAGCATCTTCGGATCCAGCGCTTCCTCGGCACTTCCGAGAACTCGGTCAAGACCCAGATCTGGATCGCGGTCAGTGTCTACGTGTTGATCGCCATCCTGAAGAAGCGACTGGAACTGCCTGACGACCTGTACACCATCCTGCGTGTTCTGGATCTCACGCCATTCATGCAAGTGCCTTTGCCTCAACTGCTTACGGAGCAGGTCCCGGCCTTGGAGCAGGTTCCGGACACGCACCAGATGGGGCTGTTCGAGACCTGAGCAGCCCTGCGGGGCGATGCGGCCCGGCTCCTGCCGGGCCAGCCCGTGCCATCGCGGGAACGGCCCGGGACAAGGCTGGAATTCTACACTTTCGGGTCGCCTTGGCCGGCTGCGCTCAAGCACACAACCCATTTAGAATCAACGAGTTGAGGAATCCGAGACGCTCTCATCCGAAAACTCGGCCTACACTTCTTCGTAAAGTACTGATTCTAAAGGTCTTCCAACCGGACAGCCGTGTACCGACTCGCTACATGCCAGCCGCAACGGACCTCCGGAACGCCATCGGTGCAGCACTGCGCGCGGCCGCCGACCCCGACAGAGCACCGCACCAACAGGCGTACATGAAATCGGAGATGCCATTCCTCGGCGTGGCCGTCCCGCAGTGCCGGCGGATCACCAGGTCGGCGCTAGGGGCTCACCCGTTGGCAGACGCGGACGCTTGGGAGGCGGCGATCCTAGCTCTCTGGCGCAAGGCTGCGTTTCGTGAGGAACGCTACGCGGCGATCGAACTTCTGACCTTCCCGCGCTACACACGCTGGATCGAGCCCGTACGCGCTCCCCTCATCGAGGAGCTTGTCGTCACCGGCGCGTGGTGGGACTACGTGGACGCAGTCGCCAGCCACGCCATGGGCGCCATGCTCGCCGGCCACCCGCGGCCGACGAAGGCGCTGCTGCGCGACTGGGCGAGATCCGACAACGTGTGGAAGCGGCGGACCGCGATCCTGGCGCAACTGCGCCGCAAGCGGGCGACGGATCAGAAGCTGCTGGCCGACGTCATCGAGCCCTCCATCGGGGAGCGGGAGTTCTTCCTGCGCAAGGGCATAGGCTGGGCGTTGCGCGAATTCTCGAAGACAGATCCCGACTGGGTGATCAAGTTCATCGCCACGCACGGCGGCCTCTCAGGCCTCAGCCGACGCGAAGCGCTCAAGCACTTGGAGCGCGTGCAACGTTGATGCCCCATACGCGGGCTCCACTTCCGTCTCCGTTCGCCACGCCTACGCGGGACGCACCACCCGATTCAACGCCGACATTCAAACCGGTTCGTTCGGCGATGGGCCGCCTCGACCTTGTCCGGGGACGACACGAGCCAGCGCAGCGTAGACCGCGTCGCGCCGTCCGTCGGACTAGGCAACGCGGTACTGTGATTCGGCGTCAGTATTCGAGAATCCAGATGTTGCGGAACATCACAAAGCTGTGGATATCGTGCAGCTGCAAACCGATCGGTCCCTTGAGCGGACGCTCAGGATCCCCAGCGTGCTCGGCTGCAAGCACACCGTTGATATAGACCCTAATCGCGTCGGCCCGGGATTCGATGTTGAGGCGATTCCACTCGCCGACCGTCTCTAGCCCCCCGGGGGCCCGCGCCAGTCCGTAGATCGAGCCCGTCGACCACTTGTCGGAGTACTCGCTGTTGATTTGGATTTCATAGCCTTGCTTCGATGGCGTGCAGGCAAAATCCGGACGCTCCGCGATGCCGCAGGCGGCTTGGGAAGGGTCGCGAATCGATATTCCGCTGTTGCCGGGAGTGTTGACCCAATACTCCAAGTGCAGGTCGAACTCTTCGAATTCGCGCTCGGTGTACAGCCACGACTGCCGGGTGCTCCACGCGACGAAGGCCTCCCGGCCGATGTCTCCAGTGCCTTGAACTTCGCGCTGGCGGTCTATCCCGAAGTTCGCGGTAACGACGCCGTCAGAGCGAATCCGCCAGTGGCCGTCCCCAAGCACTACCCAGTCGTCAAGTCCGTTGCGGAGCAGGTCGTCCCAATCGGCGGCCACGGCCATCGGGACGATGGCGGCAAACGCTACGGCCAGAATCACTCTTTTCACCAGATCCCCTCCGCCAGGTATCATCCTACGCGAATGCCGCCCAGGCACACGCGGACGATTAGGCCAGCGATTGCACCGGCCAGCGGTTCGCCCAGCTCCAGCCGGCTCTAGCCGACGTATTGAACTTCCTCCTCGACCTCGAAGGCGAAGCGGTCCCGCACGCGTCGTTTCAGTTCGTGGACCAATTCGTGGATCTGAGCCGCCGTGCCGCCGCCCAGGTTGTAGATCAGGTTCGCGTGATACGGCGCGATCTCGATCCCGCCGTTGCGCATTCCCTTCGCACCCACCTGCTCGAGAAAGAAGGCCGAAGCCACCTTGCCGCTGCGCACGGCCCGCTCGGGCACGATCTTCGCCGCCGCCGCTGGCAATGAGTCTAGGAACAAGTTCTTAAAAATGCTGCCCGCGCAACGCATGGCGGGGGGGAATTTCTCGTCGCGGATCGTACGGATTTCCCGGGCGCGGGCGCGCAGGGCCGCGGCGTCGCCCGGCGGCAGGACCAGGCGCACGCCCAAGATCAGCCAGTCCTTCCGACGCTTGAATATCGATTCGCGGTAATCGAAGTCGCACTCGTCGGGTCCGAACGAGCGCACCTCGTGTCCATCGAGGAAGTCGACGCTCTGGACGAATTCGTCGATCTGGTGCCCGTACGCCCCGGCATTGCCGTACACCGCCCCTCCGACCGACCCCGGGATGCGCTCCAAGGTGTGCAACCCCTCCAAGCCGTGGTCCACCGTCAAGTCAACCAACGCTTGCAGGCTGCCGCCGGCGGCGGCTTCGACGGCACCGTCGACATAGCTCAAAGCGTCCGCCGTGTAACGCAGCACCAAACCGCGGAAGCCGTCGTCGTCGGCCACGACATTGCTGCCGTCCCCGAGCAGATAGCAGGGCACCTCCGCAGCGCGGGCCGCCTGAAAGGCCTCGGCCAAGGCGAGCGGGGTGCTGGCCACACCGAACAAGTCTGCGGGACCGCCGATCGCGAAGCGCGTGTGCCGGCTCAGCGGCACGCCCCGGTCCAAGCGCAGCCCTTCGATGGCTCCCAGACAGCGCGCCAGCTCGGAGTGGGTTTCGCTCACGGGCTGCAAGGTCCAATTGTATGGCGCGGCCCGAGGCCGCTCCCAGCCAGTCGCGCATCATGGAGACATGGAGTTCACGTTTCCCGGCTTCGAGCCCCAAGCCCGCCAGTTCCTGCGCGAGCTGCGGGCGAACAACAACCGAGATTGGTTCCAGGCCCACAAGCCGGACTACGAACAGTTCGTGCGGGGCCCGCTGCTCGAGCTGGCGCTGGAAGTCAGCATCGCCATCGAGGAGCACTCGCCTGGGCACAGCATCGACCCGCGCAAGTCGGTATACCGCATCTACCGCGATATCCGCTTTTCCAAGAACAAGGATCCCTACAAGACGCACGCGGCGGCTGTATTCCCGCCGACCGGTCTGGAACGCCACGCCGGCGCGGGATTCTACTTCCACTTCTCGGCCGAGGAATTGCTGGTGGGGGGAGGAGTCTACGCGCCCCCGCCAGACACCCTGCGGCGCATCCGCGCACAGATCGCGGCGGACCCGGACGAACTGCGCGGCATTCTTGCCGCCGCGGGCTACCGCAAGTGCTACAACGGCTTGGAGGGGCAGCGGCTCAAGCGGACCCCGCGCGGCTTCGCCCCGGACCACCCGGCGGCAGACCTGCTCGTATACAAGCAATTCCTCTCCGGGGTTACGCTTGCGGCCGATGCGATCGAGCAGCCTACGATCGGCTCGCTGCTGGACCAGTACTTCCGTGCCCTCGCGCCCCTGATGGCATATCTCAACCGAGCGGTTCAGGCTCACTGAGCCGGGAGCGCGCCCGTGGGATCATTGTGGAGACCAGCCGCGCCGGGCGCGGCGCGGCCCCATCATGGCGTACAGCGACTTACGTGAATTCATTTCCGCGCTCGAGCAGCGAGGGGAACTCAAGCGGATCCGCGCCGAGGTTGATCCGAAGCTGGAAATCGCCGAGATTGCCGACCGCGCCGTCAAGTGCGGCGGCCCGGCGCTGCTGTTCGAGCGGCCCAAGGGCTCCAGCATCCCAGTTCTAATCAATTCCGTAGCCTCGCTGTCGAAGATGCAGCTGGCCTTCGAGGTAGATGACCTCAGCGACATTGCCGCGAGGATCTCGGAGTACTTGGACCTTGGCGTGCCCAAGGGAGTGGCCGGCAAGCTCAAAGGGCTGGCCCGGCTCGCCGAGCTGCGTAACTTCCTGCCCAAGACGGTGCGTTCCGGCCCGTGCCAGCAGATCGTCAACAGCGAGAACTTCTCGCTGCATGACTACCCGGTGCTGACCTGCTGGCCCGGCGACGGGGGGCCCTTTATCACGCTGCCCATGGTGTTCTCGCGCAATCCGATCACCGGCAAGCGCAACTGCGGGATGTACCGCCTGCAGGTCTACGACGGGCGCACCACGGGCATGCACTGGCAAACGCACAAGCAGGGCGCCGAGCACTACCGGCGGCTGCAACAAGAGGGCAGCGACACCCGGATGGAGGTCGCGGTGGCGATCGGCGCCGATCCCGCGACGATGGTCGCCGGAAGCCTTCCGTTGCCGCCCGACCTGGACGAGATGCTCTTCGCGGGCTTCATCAGGCGCAAGCCGGTCGAGATGGTGCCGTGCAAGACCGTCGATCTGGAAGTGCCAGCCAATGCCGAAATCGTGCTCGAGGGGCACGTCAACCTCGGCGAGCTGCGCACGGAGGGACCGTTCGGAGACCACACCGGGTACTACTCGCTCGAAGACGAGTACCCCGTGCTGCACGTCGACTGCGTCACGCAGCGCAAGGACCCGATCTATGCGACCACCATCGTCGGCAGGCCGCCCATGGAGGACTACTTCATCGGCAAGGCGATCGAGCGGATCTTCCTGCCCCTGATAAAGCTACAGGCACCCGAGATCGTCGACATGGCCATGCCCGCCGAAGGGATCTTCCACAACCTGATGCTGGTTTCGATCCGCAAGTCCTATCCCGGGCAGGCGCGCAAGGTGATGAATTCCATCTGGGGCCTCGGCCAAGCCTCGTCGACCAAGTGCATCGTGGTAGTCGACCACGACGTGGACGTGCAGAATTACTCCGAGACTGCTTGGCGGGCCCTGAACAATATCGATCCCGAACGTGACATCCAATTCACGCTGGGGCCGATCGACTCGCTGGATCATGCCAGCCGATTGCCGGACTTCGGCTCCAAGATGGGCATCGACGCGACCCGCAAGTGGAAGACGGAAGGATTCACGCGGCCGTGGCCGGAAGTGATCGAGATGAGCGAGGACGTCAAGCGACGAGTCGACCCGATCTGGGAAGAGCTGGGGATCGGCTAGGATCGGGGCTGCATGGCACCCGAGCCGGCCAAAGCGCCAGCCAGCGCCTTGCTGGCGCTCCTCAGCGCCATGGTCGCGGGCTGCGGGTGGGAGCCGGGAATCTGGAGCGGCGCGATCGAGCTAGAACCGCCGAAGACTAACACGGCCGAGCTGACGGCGGTGGCCGTGGCCACGCTCGACGCGCCGGTCAAGGCAAGGCGGGGCGGTCGCGTGCTGGCATTGCGAGCCCGGACCGGGGAAGTCGTCTCCGAGGGCGACGCCCTGATCGAATTCGAAGACTTGGCGCTGGAGGAATCCAAGGCCGCCGTGCGGCGCGAGATCGAGGAGCTGAGGGCAGCGCATGCGGTCGCCGCAGCCACGCCCGCCGCAACCGAGCGGAGTGCCAGCCGGGACCTTCGCATGGCGGCGCTAAACCAGCTGGAGGAGACCCACCGCCGCGCCAGCGAAGAATTCCAGCGCTGGACGGAGCTATTCGAAGAGGGCTTGGCGGCGCGCCTAGACTTCGAGGCGAAGCGGCAGGAGTTCGAAGCCCTCAGCACGCGCCTGCGCGAGGCTCGCGCCGCCACCCAAGAAACCGAGGCCGAGGCACCGTCCGAGCCTGCGGAACTGAGGCGCTCGCAACGGCTGTTGGAGCGCTTGCAAGAGCTGCCCAAGACCTATCTGGTCAAGACCGCCTGGGACGGGACGGTCAAGGAGCTGCTGGTCGCGGTCGGGGACGTGCCAGAGCGTGGAGCGGTCGTGGCTACGGTCGCGCGGGCCGCCTTGCCCATGCTGGTAACGGAGATTTCTACCGGCACAACAGTGGTTGCCATCGAGGAGGCCTGCGGCGTGCCGGGGCCGCTAGCGTTCACCCGGCGCGACGCAACGCTCAAGCTGGCGGCGCCGACACCGCGGCTTCGACCGGGGGACGAATGCCGGCTGGCGGTGTCGACTAGAGAGTAACTAGTGCGCGAAGCTTCGCGCCTAGAATAGCTTAGGAATGATGGCAACAGGGCAAACTGTGGGGCAGCAAGATCCGGCGGCACTCGGCAAGCAATTGCTTGAGCAAAAGATTGTCATCCGCACCTACGGCATCCGCAAGACCTACATCATGGGCGATCAGCAGATCCATGCCGTGAACGGCGTCGATCTGGAGATCCGCTACGGCGAGTACGTGGCGTTGATGGGTCCGTCCGGTTCGGGCAAGTCCACCTTCATGAACCTGATCGGAGCGCTGGACACACCCACGGCCGGAGACTACTACATCGCGGGCCAGCTCATCAGCACGATGTCGGACGACGAGCTGGCGTATATCCGCAACCGCGAGATCGGATTCGTCTTTCAGACATTCAACCTCTTGCCCCGGCTCACGGCTCTCCAGAACGTGGAGTTGCCCCTGGTGTACTCGGGCGCGCAACCGGCCGAGCGGACCGAGCGGGCGAAGCGCGCCTTGGCGCAAGTCGACCTCACCGAGCGCATGTACCACACGCCCAGTGAGCTTTCCGGCGGGCAGCGACAGCGCGTGGCCATCGCGCGAGCCTTGGTGGGAGACCCGGCGATCATCCTGGCTGACGAGCCGACCGGGAACCTCGACACGGCCACGTCGACCGAGATCATGGGAGTGTTCGACGTGCTGCACAAGCAGGGCAACACGATCATCTTGGTCACCCACGAGCCCGATATCGCCATGTACGCACGCCGCATCGTTCAGCTGCGCGACGGCAAGGTCGAGAAGGACGAAGAAGCCCGGTGGGCATTGGCCGCGGCGTTCGGGTCGGCTGATCACGGCGGCGCCCGGCCCGACAAGCAGGCCTGACGGCGCGTTGCTGGAAGACGCGATTCCAGCCCTTGTCGCTGGCTTGGTGCTCGTAGGCTGTGCCTACTATGTGCTGGTGCTGCTGGCAGCGCGGCAGTTCTTGCTGCGCAGGCGCGAGCCGAAGACCTACCTCGGAGAAGTGCCCGCCATCAGCGTGCTGAAGCCGCTGGCGGGCTACGAGCCAGAGCTGGCCGAAAACCTAGGCAGCTTCTTCCGCCTCAGCTATCCGCGATTCGAGGTCCTTTGTGCAGCGCGAGACGCGGACGACCCAGCACTGACGATAGCGCGAGAGGTGCGATCGGACTATCCCGACTCAGACGCGCAACTGCTGGTTGCCGGAGCGCCGGACTGCCCCAATGCCAAGGTGCATTCGCTGGCCGCGATGACCGCCGCCGCGGCGGGTGAACTGCTCGTCGTCAGCGACAGCGACATCCGCGCCGACCCGGCGTTGCTATTGGAGATCTCGAAGGACTTCGAGGATCCCGCGGTCGGAGTGGTCACCTGTCCCTACCGGGCCGTGCCGGGCTCGAGTCTGTGGTCGACGCTGGAAGCCCTGGGAATGAACACGGAATTCTGGAGCGGCGTGCTGGTCGCCCAGTTCCTCGCTCCCATGAACTTCGCGGTCGGACCGACCATGGCGGTGCGCAAGTCGTGCCTGGACGCCATCGGGGGGTGGGAGGCGTTCAGTGATTTCCTGGCCGAGGACTTCGAAGTCGGCCGTCAAGCTCGCCTAGCCGGCTACGAGGTCCGGCTGTCTACTCACATCGTCGAGCACAGGATCGGCAGCCAAGCATTGCGCGAGAATCTCGTCCACCGGCTTCGCTGGCGACGCTCCACGCGCCGATCGCGCCCGGTCGGCTACTGGGGGGAGATCTTTGCCAACCCTCTGCCGTGGGCGCTGCTGCTGCCACTTGCGGCATCGGGAGCGGGTTGGTCGTGGGCGGCCCTGGGCGCGTGCGTCGCCTTGCGGGCATCGGTAGCGCTGACGGTCGGGGGACGCGTGCTCGGCGACACCCTGCGGTGGTGGCGTTTCTGGCTGCTGCCGCTGCAAGACGGGCTCAGCCTGCTGGTCTGGTTCGCCGGGCTGTTCGGCAGCCGCATCGTGTGGCGCGGACGCGCGTACGAGCTGTCCCGAGACGGGCGGTTACGGGAGTGGAAGGCCTGAACTCGCGCTTGCCCGCTCCCTGACAGGGCTGCGGCGCCGCTGCACCATCACAACGCGGGCCGCTCGCTGTACACGCCGAACTCGGCCCGCAATACGTCGCAAATCTCTCCCAGCGTGGCGTACGCCCGCACCGCCTCCAAGATCGCCGGCATCAGATTCGCGCCACCGGCAGCGGCTTGTCCAACGTTGGCAAGTACCGTCTGGACGGCACTGGAATCCCGCTTGGCGCGCAGATCTTTCAGACGAGCTGTCTGGCGGCGGCTCACGCGTTCGTCGATCACCAAGGTCTCGATCGGTTCCGTGACCTCGTCGGCGTGCGCGTTGACTCCCACGATCTTCACTTCTCCGCTCTCGACGCAACGCTGGTAGTCGTAACTGGACTTGGCGATCTCGGCCTGCGGGTAGCCCCGCTCTACGGCAGCCACCATGCCGCCCTGAGAATCGATCCTGCCAATCTCCTCCCAGCAGGCAGCTTCCAGCTCGTCCGTCAGCCGCTCCACGAAGTAGCTCCCTCCGAACGGATCGACCGTCTGGGTCACGCCGGTCTCTCCGGCGATCACCTGCTGCGTGCGCAACGCTAGCAGAGCGGCTTCCGACGTCGGCAAGGCATACGCCTCGTCTAGGGCATTGGTGTGCAGCGACTGCGTGCCGCCGAGCACCGCGGCCAGCGCCTGCAGGGCCGTCCTGACGATATTGACCTGCGGCTGCTGCACTGTCAGCGAGACACCCGCCGTCTGCGCATGGAAGCGCAGCTTGAGGGATCGGGGATCCTTCGCGCCGAATCGCTCTTGCATCACCTTGCACCACACCCGCCGGGCAGCGCGGAACTTGGCAACCTCTTCGAAGAAGTCAGTGTGGGCGTCGAAGAAGAAGCTGAGCCTTGGCGCGAACTCATCGACGGCAAGCCCGCGTTCCAGGGTCGATTCGACATACGCGATGCCCGCACCCAACGTGTACGCCAGCTCCTGCGCAGCTGTCGCCCCCGCTTCGCGGATGTGGTAACCGCTGATGGAAACGGGATTGAAGCGCGGAGTGTGCCGGGCCGAGTACTCGATCGAGTCCGCTACCAGCCGCATCGACTCGCGAGGCGGGTAGATGTACTCCTTCTGCGCCATGAACTCCTTGAGGATGTCGTTCTGGACTGTTCCGGATAGTCCGCTCCATTCCGCACCTTGCCGTTCGGCCACCACCAAGTACATCGCCCACAGGATGGCTGCCGAGGACGTGATCGTCATCGAAGTGGTGATCTGGTCCAGCGGAATTTCCGCGAAGAGTTCCTCCATGTCGGCCAGAGAAGAGATCGCCACGCCGCATTTGCCGACCTCGCCCTCGGCCATTGCGTGGTCGCTGTCGTAGCCCATCAGCGTCGGCAGGTCGAAGGCCACCGACAGCCCGGTCTGGCCTTGCTCGAGCAAGAATCGGAAGCGCCGATTGGTCTCCTCGGGAGTGCCGTAGCCGGCAAACTGGCGCATCGTCCAGAGCCGTTCGAGATACATGCGCGAATGGATGCCGCGCGTATAAGGGGGCTCGCCCGGGCGCGAGCCATCGCCGACCGACCCGTCGGCTGAGCTGTAGAGCCTCTCCTCTAAGAGGCTGGAGACTGTGTGCCGGCCCACGGCCTAGAAGGCGAGCGTACCGGTGCGCGCGGTCTCGGATTCATTTGGCCGGTAGAGTATCTGGCAGCGCTCGCAGCGGTAGATCTCCGGATCCCGGCCGAACATGGCGACAAGCTCGTCTCCATAGCCGTACCACCGCTTGAGATGCCCGGCGCAGATCTTCTTGCCTTTGGGCTCGTCGCAGGCCCGCTGGCGCTCGATCCGGCGCTTGACGAACGTGCCGTCGGCCAGTTTCGCGACCAGATTCTTCGGCTCCGGAACGGCCGCCTCGTCAGCTTCGGGCTTGGCGGCGACGGCCTCGGCGGTGGCAGAATTCGTGTCTGGCATGGCCTTCTGTGGGCATTCTATCAGACCCTACATGTCTCACTCTGGTGCACTCCCCGACGCCGGAGGGGCAGCGATCCCGCACCGGGGATCGTCCTGCCGATGGTGCCAGGATGGGCCACCCCCGGGGTCTTGTCTCGCGCAGCCAAGGAAACCGAGGACTCGCGAGATAGCTATGTAGGGTGCGAGTCGGACCGCTTGATGAGCGCCACGCAGACACCGGTATCGAACAGACACGTTACAGGAAGAGGTTCCGGTCCCGCGGGGGCGGGTCGTCGGGCTCGACGATATCCCCGGTGCCATGGCGCAGCAGGTCAACGAGGCTTTCCGGCCACTCGGTCAAGGTCGACTCACGAATGCGTGCGCCCACCCACGCAGACAGGCTCTTGCCCTCATGCATTGCGCATTTCCGCGCTACGGCGAGGACATCCTCGGGCAAGTAAACGGTGACTTGCGCCATGCTCTCGGTATACGTTGCGGAGTATACGTTTTGCAATCCCAAGACACACGACAGCGGCGTTTGCGGGAAGCGCTCCCTTTGCAACGGTCTGGGCCATGGCTGAATCCGGTCACGACAACAAGGCCTTTGGGCCATTCGGGCAGGTCAGCGCAGTTCGGTCAATCCACCAACAGTGCCCTTAGGGCCGGCCGCCCCGATGTACTCAGACTGTCCGAGACACGCTGGGTGGCTAGCTGGACCCGCCGCTTAGCTCCAGCCTTCGCGTTCGATCAGCCGCTCGATGTGTGCGAGATGGTGCTGGCCGTGCCAAGCATAGGCGCCGACCGTCACAGCCAGCGTCGAGGGACCCGACTCCGGGTGCACGAACTCGCGCTGCAATTCCGGCCAGCGCAGGCTGCGCAGCAGGCTCGTCCAGCGACCGTGGAGTGCTTCGAGCATGTCGAGCGAATCAGCGATCGGTCCCCGGTAGTCAGCAAGCGCTGCCCAGCCCTTCTCGTCGTAGGCCTTGATCATCGGTCGTCTCTCGGTCAATGCCCACTTGAACCGAATAAAGCTGTTCATATGGCTGTCTGGCAAATGGTGCACTACCTGCCGGACCGTCCAGCCGCCCGGGCGATAGGGGGTGTCAAGCTGCCGTTGCGACAACCGGGAGACGACGCGACGAAGATCCGCCGGCAGCGCCGCAATGTCGTCGATCCAGCCGTTCACCTCCTCTGGCATGACTGGTTCGGCGGGCAAAAATCGCCCTATCGGATATCGGAGGTCGGGAGTTTCTGGGCTCATGGATTCCATTCGAGAAAACAAGTCGGAAAAGCCGCTAAGGCGTCCGCGGGAAGACTTGAGGCTGGGCGCGCCACTCAAAGGTCAATAACTGGTTATTGGGGAGCGCACTACCATTACAGCACGCGGGTAACGCTGGCAGCCTGGACCCGTTTCTATTCTGTTCTGAGGTTGCCCGCGGCCCGTGCTAACTTCGGGCTCATCCGGCGTCGGACTAGACCGGTACAACAGTTTACGGAGAATGTGTGCGAGAATGACAGGTAGGCGCTTCCGCCCTGCGTTGCCCCGCACTTGGAAACCGGCAACGCGTATGGCCGCCAAGCTGGCGAAGGATGCGACCCATCTCATCACCGTCCCCACCGTCAGGCTAACTTCCGCCCTCTAGGATCCTACCTAGGCTCCTCGGCTCGGGGGCAGCATTCGCCCCAAAACTCTGCTCCGGCCTCTCGGGTCGGCCTCTCCGGCCGGTCTGCTGAGGCCCCGCAATAGGAATACCCTTGTCTTTCTCTACCATCGAATTGCACCCGACTCTCTTGAAGGGCGTCGACGATCTGGGGTTCACTGCCCCGACTCCCATTCAATCGGACGCGATCCCTCCGGCCCTCAAGGGGCGAGATCTTCTCGCCTGCGCCGCCACGGGAAGCGGCAAGACTGCCGCCTTCTTGCTACCCATTCTGCACCGGCTCGTGGATCTGCCTCGGGGCACCACGCGGGCCCTAGTCCTGGCACCCACCCGGGAACTGGCCCTGCAGCTCCTGGAAGATCTGCGGGCGTTGGCGCGCCATACGGGGATCAAGGCCGCAGCCGTCCACGGCGGCGTGGGAATGGGGCCGCAGGTGAAGGCGTTTCGGCGAGGCGTTGACGTGATCGTCGCCACGCCCGGGCGCCTGCTCGATCACTTCCAGCACGGGCACTCACCCCTGTCGGGGCTGAAGTACCTAGTTCTGGACGAGGCGGATCGCATGCTGGACATGGGCTTCCTGCCTGACATCCGGCGCGTGCTCCGGCACGTGCCGAGACCCAAGCAGACCCTCTTCTTCAGCGCCACGATGCCGCCGCCGATCGAGGTTCTCACCCGTGAGATCCTCCGGAATCCGGTGAAGATCTCCCTTCAGCGCAAGGCTGCACCGGCCGCTGGCATCTCTCAGGCCCTCTATCCGGTGCCCCGCACGCTCAAAGGGGCGCTTCTGGTGGAGTTCCTGAAGGGCGACCGCATCTACGACGCGCTGGTCTTCACCCGGACCAAGCACCGGGCGGATCGGCTGTGCAAGCTCCTGGTCCGAAACGGCATCACCGCCGAGCGTATCCATGGAAACCGGTCGCAGGCGCAGCGCACGAAGGCACTCGCGGGATTCAAGGCCGGGAAGTACCGGGTACTAGTGGCCACGGACATCGCGGCGCGGGGGATCGATGTCGAAGCCTTAGGACATGTGGTGAACTTCGACGTCCCCGCCGTACCGGAGGACTACATCCACAGGGTGGGGCGCACCGGCCGTGCAGAGTTGACCGGAAACGCCATCACACTCGTGGCCCCGGAGGAGGAGTCCGACATCCGCCAGATCGAGCGAGCTGTCGGATCCAAGATTCCAAGGGTGCGTCTGGATGGCTTCTCATATGCGACGGACGGCGGAGAGGCGCCAGCGGAGGTGCCCCTGACCAACCGCATCACAACGATTCGAGCCAGAAATCGAGCCAGAAAGGCCGAGCGCCGGAAGCGCGCAGCCTAGCGAGACCTAGCCGGACCATGGCAATGCGCAACCCGCCGCAGCCTGGCATGCATGTCCGAGAGGCGTGGATGGCAGACGGGATGTCTGCGTCTGAAGCGGCCGCTTGGATCGGTGTGCGGCCAGACACCCTGAGCCGTGTCCTAGACGGCCGGGAGGGTATCTCTCCCAAGCTGGCGTCTCGGCTGGAAGCCGCAGGTTGGTCCCGGAGGAAACTCTGGTTGCGCCTGCAAGCCGCCTACCACGAAGCACAATCGCGACTCCGGGCCGATCACCGGGAGTTGTTCGCGGCACCACTCGCTGCGGCCAAGACCTCGTAGGCCCCAAAAAATCCAGACGGTCCAGCGAGGAAGATGACTGCGCGAGGGTCGCTGAGCTCGCGAAGAAGTGTCACATGGTCGATCTCCCTCTACGCCTAATGGGGCTGTCTGGTTTCCGCAGCTTCATGAATGGCAGTCGGTGCACACCAGCAGCAGCCCGGACGGACCGCTAGCGCGATACCTCAAGAGTTTGGCGATCCACAAGCCACCAAGCTTGTGACAGAACCGCTGTTGTCGGTTGGTCGCGTCGCACGGTTGCGGTTGCCTCGGCAGCTATCGACCTTCGCTGGGATCCAAGGGGGCAATCCGGTCATCGGACGCTTCTGATTGGTGTGAACCAGACGGATTGTGCGAGAAACGGTTCTGACGGTTCGCTGCTATGCTGCAACTGTCTCGGCTGTAGAGCAGCTCTATGCGATAACCGGCCAAGTTCGGGCCCGTGTTGGGGCGAACAGCTAGCAAGGAGTTGCGGCCAAAGGACATGTTGAGAAAGAGAGATGACTGATATTCGCAAGGAAGTTCACGAAGAGATCGATCGGATGACGGAAAGGGACGTTGCACTCTTGAAGGAATTCCTAGCTTCCTTCCCGACGCCGCTCGCTGCTGCGTGCCGCAATGCCCCGGAATCCGACGAGCCGGAGACCGAGGAAGAAGCTCGATTGGTGGCAGAAGCTAAGGAATGGCTCAGGCAAAACGGTGGCAGGGGGATCCCTCACGAGGAGATCAAGCGAGAATTCCGCATAGAATGAGCAGGTCATGTCTCGGGGCAGGGAAACATCGAGCGCCTGAGAGGATTCGATCCTCCGGAGTACAGACTCAGGGTGGGCGTTTGGCGAGTGCGGTATTGCTATGAACAAGTGGATGAGGAAAAGGAAGGTATTTCGGTCGTGCGCGTGCTCCACCGCAGGGAGGCATACAGAAAGTCAGGCTTGGCTCGTCAAGGAATCCCCGACATGGAAGGCTTCGTCGAAAACGAGGCCCGGGAGATGCAGGCGAAATCCAGTATCTGACTACGGGCCGTGCGACTTGGTTGGACCCGGCTCGTTGCGGTGCCCGAGGCGGCGCGCCACGTAGGTCGGGAGAGATTCGGCTGAGAGTGCCAATCGATCAGCCCGCCGAGCTGGTGTCCAGCACGCTGTCGATCCAGCGGAGATAGGCCCCATTGCCTTGCCCGACTGGCAGGGCAATCAGTTCGAATACCTCGTAAGGATGCACGGCCGCGACCGCTGCTTCCAACTCACCGAAACGGTCGGACCTCGTCTTGATGACGAGCAGCGACTCGGGATCCCGCTCGACTTCGCCCTTCCACTCGTAGACAGAGGTCAAGCCGGGAACGACATTCACGCAAGCGCAGACCCGCTGACGAACGAGCTCGCTGGCAATCTCCTCGGCCCTTTCGGGCGGGCACGTGCAAAGCGCGACGCAATAGCTTTGATCGGGGGCTGGAGGCATCGTAACGCGCCGGCGGCGCGGAATCTATGCTGGCAACTCCGCGCCACGGGGCGCAACCCCCAGACCGAATCAGGCCAGCGGCAGCGGATAGGCCGGCCGTGTCAGGAGCTTGGTCGTGTGGATGGCCCTGTACTGAGCCAGCAGGCGTGAGACCGCTGCCCCGCGGTCCCAATTCCGCTCCACCGAAGCGCGAGCGGTGGTGGCCAAGGCATGGCCCTGCGCGGGGCTCGACAACAGTGCGACGATGGCCTCGGCAAACGCCTCGTCCTCGTCTTCGATCCAGGCTTCGGCGGCGCCGTCCTTGCACAGCCCCTCGGCGGCCAGGCTCGTGGCAACCACGGGAATGCCGCTCGCGAACGCCTCCAGCAGCTTGACGCGCACGCCGGAGCCGCTCAGTATCGGCGCAGCGAAAACCGCGTAGCGTCCCAGCACGTCGCGAATGTCGCCCACCGGGCCGAGGAAGTCCATGCCGTCGGCCTCCAGCACCGACGCGAGCCAATCCGGCGCATCGGAACCCGCAACGGCGAAGCGAGCGCCCTCCACCCTGTCTCGCACCAAGGGAGCGATGTGCTTGCGGAAGTGCGTCAGCGCTTCCAGGTTCGGCGGGTGCCGGAAATTGCCCACGAACAGCACCGTGCCCTCCTCTCGCCGCTCGAGGCGAAACGGGTAGGCGGAGACGTCAATCGCAGTGCGCAGGTTGTCCTTGACGGGCGGCTCGTCCCCGAGCAGCGCGCGCAACGCGTGGCGCTGCGCGGCGCTGCAGACCTGAACCACGTCGAAGTGGCGCAGCCGAGTCAGCTCGAAGCGGAGGGCTCGCAGGTATTCGTATGCCCTGCGGGGCAGGCCCGGCAGGCCGGCGGCTAGCATCCCGCGCTGGACGGACTGGAAGTGCAGGTCATGCTCGAAGAGGCACGACACCAGTTGCCGGAACCGGGCGCCGTAGGATGCGAGCTGGGCGTATTCGAGCTGGACGATGTCAATGCGGCGGAGCAAGATCGTGCGCTGGATCTTCCAAAGCACGTCGGGATCCCAGAAGGACTGGGCCGAGTGCGGCCACAGCAGCGGAGCACCCCGGCGGCGGCGCGGATCGTGCAGCAGGAACTCCGCGCTGGCACACTTGCCGGCGAGCTCACGGTGGCTCGCGAAGTCGGCTTCGCGCTCCACGAGGCAGAGCAGGTGCAGGCGGCAACCGGCGGCCAGCCCTTCAACCGCCTGCTTCATGAAGACCGCGCCGCCGTGCAGCGGCGGATCGATCGGATACGGGGACACGAAGAGCACGTCGAGATCTTTCGCCGGCTTGCTCTCCAGCCGCTGGAAGCGGTCGCGGAAGAACCCGCCCAAGGGCCGCAGCAGCGCTTCAGAGTCAGAGATCTCAGCCAGCCTGCGCGCGGTCGCCCGGTGGCCGGCGGCGCGCAGTCCCTGGCGCAAGGCCCCCAAGAACGCTGCGGCGCTGGCTCGGTCCGCGCTCTTGCCCGCCAGCAGCGACAGCCACATGTCTCCGTACAGCCAGCCGAGATGGCCCGCGAGGCGGGTCCACTCGTGCATGTTCTTCCACACGAACAACAGCCGGTTCTTTTGCAGCACATGCTGGATGTGCTCTGCCGAGAAGTGCCTCCCGATCGTGCCGCGGTGTTCGTGGTGCAGCACGCTAGCCGGCGCGTAGAAGTTGATCCAGCCGCGTTTCCACGCCATGTAGGCCAAGTCCACGTCTTCCATGTAGAACGGGGCCAGCAACTCGTCGAAGCCGCCGAGATCCAGAAGCTTCTGCCGGTCGTACGCAGTCGAGCCGCCCCCCGTGTAGAAGGTCGGGAACAGTTCGTCCACCTCGGGATCTGCCATGTGCTGCAGGTGGATGCGGCCCCGATGCCAGCGCCCCATCGTCAAGCCGGTCTCCTCGCGGGGCTTGGCGGCCGATTCGAAATAGATCTGGCCCGTGACCGAAAACACGCGCGGATCGCGGAAGCCGTCCAGCAACGGCTGCAAGAATCCGGGCTCCACGCGCATGTCGTTGTTGAGCATGAGCACGATGTCGAAGCGGGCCAGGCTGCAGCCGATGTTGCAAGCCCGCCCGAAGCCAAGATTCGAGCCCATCTCGACCACGCGCACGCCGGGGAAGTGCTTCGCGAGGTACTCCGTGGTCCCATCCTCGGAGGCGTTCTCCATGATCAGCACTTCGTATTCAGCGACGTCCGCCAAGGCTCTGAGCAGGTGCGGCAGGTTGCGCGCCAAGAGCTCGCGACCGTTCCAAGTCGGGATGACGACGCTTACTGCGCGCCTCGAGATTCCCGTGTCATGATCCGCCGCTCGCCTGCCCGACATGATCGCCACGACGTCGGCGCCGAGCAGCAGCAAGGCCAGCAGGACCAGCAGCGCCGGGGCAAGCGCCACGAGGAACACCACCGTCGCAAGGGTTGCGAGGCCGGCCCAGACTCGAGTCATCGGCCGCCCCCTACGCGCCGCCGCGCACATCGACCCGGCAGGGCAGGTGGATGTAGCCGTAGATCTCGCCGGCGCCACGGGCCATCGGCACTGTCAGGGCGTTGTCAATCCAGTCGCAGATCTCGTAGTCGGCGAGATCCCCGTCCGCGACCGCCGGAGCGAACGCGAACGAGCCGGGGTAGAGCTCGGGCAGGTCGATATGAAAGTCGACCGCGAGTGTGCGGCCCGGCTCCAGCGGATCCAGCGCGATGCCCTCGCGGGCAGTGTTCGTGCCCGCGAAGTCAATGCCCAAGTGGTTGCGCATCATGAAGCCCACGTTCGGGGCGGCGATCCGGTCGCGGGCGCGCACGGCGACGCGCACGGTGGTCCGCTCGCGGGGAACCAACTCCCGCAGGCGCCGGCCCTGGCTGTCAAAGACGGCGATCGACGTCACTTCCGCGCGGCCGGTTCCGAAGCGGCCGTCAACGTTCGGAATCGCGTCCGTTTCCCGCGGCCCGGGGACGCCCGGTTCGACCGGCTCCGGATCGTCCTCCCGGACCGCCGGCCTGCCGCCGGCCTGCCGATCTCGCGCCGTCATGTCGGCCAGGTATTTGCGGACCACGGCGCTAGGCTCGCCTTGCTCGACTACCCGGCCTTGGTCGAGCCAGACCACCCGCGTGCCCAACGATTGCACGTCCGCCATGGCGTGAGAGACGAACAGGATCGTCACCTGCTTGCTCCGCAGCTCGTGGACCTTGCGCATGCAGCGCTGGCGGAAGTAGTAGTCCCCGACAGCCAGCGCCTCGTCCACCAGCAGCACTTCCGGCTCGACATGGATTGCTACCGCGAACGCGAGCCGCACCAGCATCCCGCTGGAATAGGTCTTGACCGGCTTGTCAATGAAGTCGCCGATTTCGGCGAACTCCTCGATCTGCGGGCACCTGTGGCGGAATTCCCGCCCGGACAGGCCGAACAAGGCCGCGCTCAGCCTGGCGTTCTCCCGCCCGGTGAACTCGGGATGGAATCCGGCGCCGAGTTCCAGCAAGGCAGCCACCCGCCCTTCGACCTGGACAGACCCGGTCGTCGGCCGCAAGATGCCCGCCGCCAGTTGGAGCGAGGTGCTCTTGCCGGAGCCATTCGCGCCGATCAGGCACAGCGTTTCGCCGGTCGAGGCCTCGAACGAGACATCCCGCAGCGCCCAGAATTCGCCCCGAATCCTAGAGCGGCCGGGCAGCACCACCTCCCGCAGGCGATCCACCGGGCGGGTATAGGCTGCATAGCTCTTCGAGACGGAACTGAATACGACCTTTGCCAAGGATGCACCGCCCCATGCGGGGCGAATCCTATCTTAGACGCCGCGCCGGCTCGTCCTGATGGTTGGCCACGTCCGTCACTTACTCGGCTCTCGGAAGTGCTCCCGAGATCCAAACCGGTCACCTACGCCGCTGGACTCCGCCGTCAGATCGGCGGCCTCGCTTCAGCCCTAGATCACGTCTGGAAACCCTCTCTTGGCACGCCGGAAGAACAGCGCTCCGAGAAGGAAGACTGCACAGGCCGCGCCGACGAGATAGGCGGTCTCACTGGGGCTGGGGCCGGTTCCTCCGAGGATCGCGCTGCGGTATCCGAGCACGACGTAGCGCAGTGGATTCCATTCGAGCACGAAATCGACGCGGCCCCGGTAAAAGGCCTCCGGCAAGAACACGGGAGTGGCCCAGAACCAGGCCATCAGCACCACCGAGAGTACCTGCGAAGTGTCCTTGACATAAACCTGCAGGCCGGCTGCGAACCAAGCCAGGCCCAAGCTGAACAGCGCCATCGGCAACAGCCAGAGCGCCAGAAGCGCCACCGACGCGCCCGGGGGGTGCCCCCAAAACGCGGCCGCGACCAGCAGCGCCAACACGGACAGCAAATGCGTCGCGCCGGTCGATGCAAGGATGCTCACCGGCACGGCTTCGGACGGGAAAACGCTCCTCTTCACCAAGGCCGAGTGTTCGACGATAGCCGGAGCCGAGCGCGCCAGAGTCTCCGAGAAGAACAGCCAAGGCAGCATCCCCGCCATCAAGAACAGGGGGTAGTTGTCGGTCGCCTCTTCCGCGGGCAGGCGCGCGCCGAAGGCGTGCCGAAACAAGAACCAGTAGATGGCCAGCAGGACCAGCGGGTGGATCACGCCCCACAGCCAGCCGAGCACCGACCCGACGTAGCGCTGCCGGAAATCGCGTCGCGTCAGCTGGTACAGCAGGCTGGCGGTAACGCCGAAGGATCGCATCGTGCCGCCGGTCCGGACCGCTCGCAGCCGGATTAGGGTCGCGGGGCTAGGGTCACCTTGGCGGTGACCTCCTGCTCGCCGCGCAGCACTCGCACCGTGACGACATCGCCGACCTTCGAGTCGCGCAAGGCGTATGTGAAGTCATACAGATTCGTGATGGCAGCATCGTTCCAGTGCGTGAGGATGTCGCCACCCTGCAGTCCGGCCTTGCCAGCCGGGGAACCCGCTCGGACGTCCGCGAACTTCACGCCATTGGGAACCTCGCCGAAGTCCGGGATCGAGCCGAACCACGGGCCGTAGCCGCGCTGCTCCCCGTCCCCCGCGCCCGGGCCGTGACTGGAGTCAGGCGCGGCCTTCACGAACGCGAGCCGCTCGGGGCGCTCCCCGACGCCGTCAATAATCTGGCGCGCCATGGCGAGCATCTCGACAGTCGTTGCGCCATCGATCTTGTCGGCGGTGTCGCTCGGCTTGTGGTAGTCAGAGTGCAGCCCCGAGAAAAAGAACAGGACCGGGATCTTCTTGGCCGCGAACGAGGTGTGGTCGCTGGAACTGTACCCGCTCTTGGACTTGTCCACCCTCAGTTCGTGCTCGGTCGCGGCCGCCTGCACCAAGGCTTCGAACGGCTCGGCGGTGCCGACGCCGCCCACGTAGAGCTTGCGGTTCTCGATCCGGCCGACCATGTCGAAGTTGAACATCGCCACCGCGTTCTCCAAGGGCAGCGTGGGGTTCTCGACCCAATGGCTGGAGCCCAGCAGGCCGATCTCCTCGCCCGCAAAGGCGAGGAACAGGATCCCGCGCTCGAGCTCGTCGCCTTGGGCGTAGCTGCGAGCCAGTTCCAAGATCGCGGCCACGCCGGAAGCGTTGTCATCGGCCCCGAGATGGGGCGCGCGGCGATTCCGCGCCAAAGAGCCCTCGCCGCCCAACCCCAAGTGGTCATAGTGCGCCCCGACGACGAGGTACTCCTCCGACTTGCCGGGCAGGTAGCCCGCCACGTTGCTGACCGTCGCGCGCTGGTGCTCGACGTCCACCGACAGGCTCACCCGCAAGGAGGAGGCGAGCGGGAATGATTGGGCCTGCTTAGACTCTTCGATGTCCCTCTCCAAAAGGCGCAACGAGCGACCGGAACCACGCAGCCACTGCTCCGCGATCGTGGTGCGGATCTGCACCATCGGAATCCCGGCATCGGTGGGTCCGGACACGCTGCCGAATCGGATCAAGCGATCGCGACGGCTACCCCGACTGCGGGAGTTGACCAGCAACACCGCCTTGGCTCCGCGCTTGCGAGCTTGAATCGCCTTGGCGATCAGGTGAGAGTGCCGCGTCATTCGGCGATTGCTCCCGGACTCGCGGTCGGCCTGCTCGGACGAGTCCTCCTCGCTGAAGAAGCGAGGCTCGTAGCGCATCACCAAGACGATCTTGTCCTTGACGTCGAGATGGAAGTAGTCGTCGTAGTCAAACTCCTCGGCCGTGGCACCATATCCTACGAACACGACCTCGCCCTCGACGCTGCCACTGCCCGAGAAGTTGATCGGGATGAAGTCCTCCTTCAGTTCGAGTTCGCTGGCACCTCGTTTGCGCTCCACTCGCAGGCTGTTGTCTTCGCCCAGGCTGGCACCGGTGGTGACTTCGAACGGCTGCAGATATGTGCCGTCCTTGCCAGCCGGCACCACCCCTTGCGCCTTGAGAGCTTGGGCGATGTAGTCCGCAGCCTCATCCAACTCGGGCATGCCCGCTCCGCGGCCCCGCATCTCAGGGGATGCCAAGAATTCGACATGGCCCATGTATCGCTCGACGGCCTGCTCGTCCGCGGCACCTTGAGCCGGCCAGCCGACCAACAGGAGAGAGGCGACGGCCAGCCAGCCTATTGGCGAGCGCAAGCAGGGCACGCTGCGAGACCGGGGAATGTGGGGGGGTTGCATGGCGGCTTCGGGCACCTGTGCCTGCTGGGCTGGTTGGAGCAGATTCATCCGCGAGCCGATCGCGGCTGGGGCGGGGCTGCGCTGCCCTGAAGCAGGCGGGTTCCGGTTTTCCATTGTATAGGCACGGCCCCGAGATCCATGCCGGTTAGGGGCGCGCTCGTCGCTCCTCGTCAACTTCTTTCTGCCAGTCGATAACCGCGCAGCGCGGAAATTCGCCTTACCCTTAGTGCGGTTTTCGAATCGCGAGGCCGGAACCATGGCGACATCAGCTTTCACCCCTTCTTGGATTTCGAGGCCAATCTTCGCAGCGGGATCAGCGCCAGATGAGTTGCCGCCCACGCAACAACAGCCTGGTCCGGAGCCCGTGCCAGACCCGCAGGGCGAGCCGCCCAACGTGCCCGGATGGGGCATCGCATTGTTGGTCATCGGCGGCATTCTGGCCGGCTTCGTCGTCTACCAAGCCTTTACCGGACAGGCAGCGCAGCCAACCGCAGTGCAGCCGACGCTCACCAGCACGGTGGCCGCCGAAAAGACCACCTTCGAAAAGTCGATCCGGATTGGCGGAACGGTTGGCGCCACGAATTTCGCCATGATCCGCGCGCCTCGGATGCGCGGCGGCAGAGACCGCGGAGGCGGCTCCTCGCTAACGATTCAAACGCTCGCCGAAGGCGGTACCGTGGTCCAGGCCGGCGACGTGGTGGCCGAGTTCGAGTCCAAGAGCACCCAAGACCAGATGGACACCTACGCCTCGATGCTGGCCCAGACTAGGTCCCAGACAGCCACGCGCAAGGCCGAGATGCTGATCGCCACCGAGACCCTGCGGCAGAACTACCGCACCACCAAGGCCGAGGCTGAGAAGGCAGCCTTTGACCTCCAGACTGCCGAGGTGCGGTCAGCGATTCAAGCGGAGATCTTCCAGCTGCTTGCCGAGGAGGGCACAGCGTCGACAGAGCAGCTGGAACAGGAAGTGCGCCTACAGGAGCTCGCAGACGAGGCGGAGCGGCGCAGCCTCGACATCACCGTCGAGCAGGATCAGAAGCGTTTGGATCGGACCGAGTTTGACTTCGAAAAGATGCGGCTGCGGACTCCGGTCGGGGGCTTGGTCGTGATCGAGACCATGTTCTCGCGGGGCAGCTTCCAGCAGGCCTCGCCTGGCGATCAGGTCTACGGAGGGGCGTACTTCATGCGCATCGTCGACCTGTCCAGCATGGCGGTATACGCCGAGCTGAACCAAGCCGACAGCCAGATCATTGAATTGGGTGCCCCCGTCATCGTCCGGCTGGACGCTTACCCCGACGTCGAGTTCGAGGGCCGCATCAAGAACGTCGGCGCAATGGCCACTTCGAGCGGCGGGAGCGGCGGCCGCCGCGGCCCTCCCGGATCAAGCGGGACGCGAGGTGACTGGATCAAGAAGGTGCCGGTATTGGTGGAGATCGTAGATTCCGACGAGCGCATCCAGCCGGATCTGTCCGCAAGCGTCGATGTCATCGTCGACAAGCAGGAAGACGTTCTGGTCATTCCGCGGGCAGCCATCGCCGAAGTCGGTGGCGCGCCGGTGGTATGGGTGGAGGACGATCAGGCATTCGAGATGCGCCAGCTCCAGCTCGGCTCGATCAGCGACACGCAAGCGGTGGTGGTTTCGGGGCTGAACGAAGGCGAAATGGTCGCCGCCCAGCCCATCGAAGCGCCGACCCAGCTGGCGCAGCGATAGCTTGATCGCAGCTGGCGGAGCGGGCCTCTAGGCCGAGATCCAGACCGCCGGTGCAGGTGCCATTGAAGCGCCGCTTTGCGTGCTAGGATCAAATCAGGAGCGGCCCCGGCGCTCCCGCTACCGCGTCCCCATCGTCTAGCCCGGCCTAGGACACCGCCCTTTCACGGCGGCAACGCGGGTTCGAATCCCGCTGGGGACGCCAGTTTACACAGCCGCACGTTCGCCCGAACTGCCGACGCTTCGCTAGGCTTTCCCTAGCCAGTACCGGGCCATGCTGTCCATCCTAGTCGCCTATTCCCTCGCGCTCCTGCTGGTGGGAGCGTTCGCATCCCGTTCTGTCCGCCGGGCGGAAGACTTCTTCGTAGCCGGGCGAAGTCTGCCGCCCACGCTGATCTTCTCCACATTTCTCGCAGCCAACCTCGGGGCAGGAAGCACGGTTGGCGCCGCCGAGTTCGGCTACACATCCGGCCTGCCGGCGTGGTGGTGGGTGGGTTCGGCCGGGATCGGCTCCGTGGCGCTGGCCTTCCTAGTGGGACCGCGCTTGCATCGCGTCGCCAAGGCGCGCGGCCTGTACACCGTCGGCGACTACCTGGAGCTTCGCTACGGCCGGACCACCCGCCTAGCGGTCGCCGCGATCCTGCTGGTGGGCGCGCCCGCAATCCTAGCCGGGCAGATCATCGCGGCGGGCTTGGTGCTGCAAGCCGCCGTCGGCTTGCCCAAGAGTCTCGGCACGGCGATCGCCGGCACCCTCGCGACCGTTTACTTTGCCATGGGCGGTCTGCGTTCGGCGTCGTGGGTGAATTCGCTGCAGGTAGCGGTCAAGGCCGTCGGATTCTTGGTCGCGGTGCCGTGGATGATCCGCGCCAGCGGCGGCTGGACGGAGGTGGCGGCCGCCGCCGCTGACGAAACAGCGCTATCGCTCGGCGGGGCGGGCTTCGGGGAGACGGCCCAGCTCGTGCTGCTGCTGGCCCCGGCCTTCGTGGTCTCGCCGGGACTGGTGCAAAAGCTCTTCGGGGCACGGGACGAGCACGCAGTCCGGGTCGGCGTGGGGCTGCAAGCGGCGGCCCTGCTCGCCTATGCCGTCCTGCCCGTGCTGCTCGGCATGGCGGCCCGCGTGCATTTCCCGGATCTGGCCGACCCGGGAAGCGCCTTGGTCAGGCTCTTCACCGAGGTCGCGCCCCTGTGGCTGGGAGCCCTGATGCTGGCAGCGATCCTGTCCGCCGAGGTCAGCTCGGCCGATGCGGTCTTGTTCATGATCGCCACGTCGCTGTCTCGCGACGTGTTGGAGCCGCTCTTTCCCGGCAAGCTCACCGACCGGGAGCGGCTGGCGCTGGCAAGGCGCTCCGCGTTGGGCGCGGGAGCGCTGAGCATCCTGCTTGCCAACTGGTTCCAATCGATCCTCTCGGCGCTGAGCTTCTTCTATAGCCTGCTCACGCTGACACTGTTCGTGCCGCTGGTCGCGGGCTTGTTCTGGAGGCGGCCTGGCCAATCCGTCGCGCTTGCCGCCATCGCTTCCTCACTCGGGGCCGCCGGCCTTGCGCTGCTCGCGGGCGGCGGCGCCGAGGGCTGGCTTCCACCAGTTCCGGTGGGCATCCTGGCGGGAGCGATCGTGTATGCCGCACACGCAAGAATCGGCCGGCCGGCCGGCGGCTTATAATTGACGGCTTGCCTCATGGAGACGTCCCTGCAGGCCATTGATTGGGCGGTGATCGCCGTCTACTTCGCCATGATGGTCGCGGTCGGGCTATACGCCGCCCGGCGGGTCCGCCAAACCTCCGACTACTTCCTCGGCAACCGCAGCTTCAACGTCTGGCTGGTCATCGGCCAGGCCCTCGGCGTCGGCACGCACGCCGAAATGCCGGTCTCGCTGGCCGGCAAGGTCTACCAATCCGGCTACGCCGGCATCTGGTACCAGTGGAAAAACCTCTTCATCACGCCCTTCTACTGGATCCTGGCGCCGCTCTTCCGTCGCTTCCGCCGCACGACCACGGGCGAAGTCTACGAGGATCGCTACGGCGACTGGATGGGCGCGGTGTACACGGCGTTCGCGCTGGCCTATTTCACGTTCAACATGGGCGCCATGCTAAAGGGCGCGGGCAAGCTCGTCAGCGTGGCCTCCGGAGAAGCCGTGTCCGCCAACGCGGTCGTGCTCGCCATGACCGCCACCTTCCTGCTCTACAGCTTTGTCGGGGGGCTGGTCTCGGCGGCCTACACCGACTTCGTCCAGAGCCTGTTCATCATCGCCCTCAGCTTCCTGCTGATCCCGATGGGCCTGCGGGAGACCGGCGGCTTCACCGGCATCCGCGAGACTCTCGATCCGGGCATGCTCTCGATGGTCACGCCCGGCGACGTCGGGGTCTTCACGATCGTGATGCTGACCTTGAACGGGCTGATCGGCATCGTCGCCCAGCCGCACATCCTAGCCAGCGTGGGCACGGGCAAGGACGAGCGCTCGTGCCGCATCGGCATGGCTTACGGCAACTTCATCAAGCGCTTCTGCACCATCGGATGGGCCTTGGTCGGGATCGTGGTGGCCACGCTGCTGATCCAGCGCGGCGAAGTCGCGTTCGCCGACCCCGAGGACGCATTCGGCTATGCCACGCGCGAACTGCTGTTCCCCGGCGGGCTGGGGCTGATGATCGCCTGCGTGCTCGCCGCGAACATGTCGACCGGCTCGGCATTCATGGTCGACAGCGCCGCGCTCTTCACGCAGAACCTCTACCGCCGCTACTTCCGCAAGGACGAGACCGATCGGCACTACCTGTGGTCCGGGCGCTTCGCGGGCGTGGCGATTACGTTGCTTGGCGTTTGCTTCGGACTGTTCGTCGGCAGCGTGCTGCAAGCCTTCCTGTTCACCGAGACGCTGGCCGCGTTCATGGGGATCAGCATGTTCGGCGCGATCTCCTGGCGGCGTTCGAACCGCTGGGGCGCCCTTGCCAGCCTGCTGACCTCGGCGGGCGTCTTCTTTTGGCTGACGTATAGGCAGTACGGCGTGCTGCTGCAGTGGGAAGCGCTCAACTTCGGAATCTCGCTGGTCGTCGGCTTCCTGGCGCTGGCGGCCATCAGCCTGCTGACCCCGCCGGAATCCAAACAGCGGCTGGATCCGTTCTACGAGCGGCTCAACCGCAGATCCCGCTGGGATGCTAGCAGCGGGACCGAAGTCGAAGTCAGCCAGCCGGGTCACGACCTGCTCTTCGTGCACCTCTTCGACCTCGGGCTCAGCCGCGGCCTGCGGAGCTTCTACGAGCGCTTCCGCGTGGATATCAACGGCTTGCTGGTCGCCGCGCTGGTGGTGGTCGCGCTGATCGCGCTCGCCAAGGGCATCCTGTTCCTGCCTTGACGGCAGCGCTGGAACCCGCCTAGCGGCCTAGAAGGCGGTAGACTTCGCGGCCCACCACAAGTTCCTCCTGCGCCGCCAAGACCAGGCACGCCACCGTCGCGTCGTGCCGCTCGATCCGGCAGTCCGGGACGGGATTGCTGTTCTTGTCGGGATCGAGCGCGATCGACAGGAACTCCAGGCCGGCGCAGATCCGCTGGCGCAGTCCGGCGGCGTTCTCGCCGATCCCGCCGGTAAAGACCAGCGCGTCCAGTCCGCCCATGGCGGCCGCATAGGCTCCGATCGTCTTGCGCACTTGGTAGACAAACACCTCGAGCGCCAGTTCGGCGCGGGCATCACCCTTGGAGGCGGCGTCCTCGATGTCCCGGACGTCACCGCCTGGAATCCCCGAGAGCCCGGCCAGTCCGCCGGACTGGACCAAGCGCTCGCGCATCTCGGCGGCAGAGAGCTGCACGCGATCCATCAGGTACAGCGCTGCGAACGAATCCAGTTCCCCGTGGCGCGTGGCGTTCTCCAAGCCTGACTGCGGCGAAAAACCCATCGTCGTGTCGACCGAGCGCCCGCCGCGAATGGCGCACATCGAAGAACTGCCTCCCAAGTGGCATGACACCGCCCGCAGGCTCGCGCCGTCTGCGCCGAGCAATCCGGGCAGCCGCTCCGCGACGGATCGGTGCGAAGCGCCGTGAAATCCGTAGCGCCGGATCCCGAAGCCCTCGCGCCATTCCTCGGGCAGGCCGTAGGTGCTGGCCCGGGCGGGCATCGTGCTGTGAAAGCCCGTCTCCATGACCGCAACCAAGGGCAGGTCGGGGCGCTGGCTGCGGAACTCTTCGATGCCCTCGATGTAGATCCCGTTGTGCAGGGGCGCGACGGGCTCGTACTCGCGCAGCGCAGCGAGCAGGCTCTGATCGATCCGGAACGTGCCGCAGAAGTCCGGGCCGGCATGCACCGCCTTGAAGCCGACGGCGTCGATTTGCCCCGCGGCACGCAGCACTCGGTCAATGGCTGCGCGATAGCTGGGCGCGTCGCCGCCGGGGCGGCCGATGCGCTCCAGCCGGCCCGCGGCAAGCTCTCGCTCGGCGGGGAAGTCCAGCAGCTTGTACTTGAGCGAGGTAGAACCTAGGTTGGGAACCAAGACCCGCATCGTTGCCAGACCTGCGCCGCCCGCGAGGCTTCCGCCCTACAGGACGGGAGTGCTCCAGCCTTCCACGACCTCGCGCATGTGCTCCAAGAACAGGTCCGCGATCGCGCCATCGAGCACGCGGTGGTCGAAGCTCAGCGTTAGATAGGCCATCGAGCGGATCGCGATCGCGTCGTTGATGACAACCGGCGTCTTGGTGACAGAGCCGATTCCGAGAATCGCCACCTGGGGCTGGTTGATGGCGGGCGTGGCCAGCAGCGAATTGTAGCTGCCGTAGTTGGAAACCGAGAAGGTGCCCTGCGAAATCTCGTCGGGCTTGAGCGCCTTGGAGCGGGCCCGCGCGGCGAGGTCGTTGACGGCGCGCTGCAGGCCAAGCAGGCTCAGCTCGTCAGCCTTGCGGATGACGGGCACGATCAGACCCCAGTCCAAGGCCACGGCTATGCCGATGTTGACGTCGTTGTGTTTGATCAACTGCTTGCCGTCCAGCGACGCGTTCACCGTCGGGTAGGCCTTCAGGGCGGACGCCGCGGCCTGCAGGAAGAACGGCAGGAACGTCAGCTTGGTGCCGTTCTGCTCCAAGAACTTGTCCTTGGCGGCACCGCGCAGCTTGGCAATGCTGGTGCAATCGACCGCATGCACGGTCGAGACGTGCGGGGAGGTCCGCTTGGTCCGCACCATGTGCTCGGCGATGCTCAGGCGCATCCCGCTGAGCGGCTCGACATCGAAATCGCCGAAGCGCGCTTCGGGAGCGGGCGGGAATGCCGTTGCGGGCAGGCCTCCTACAGCGGCCCGCTCTTGGCTCTCGATGTACCCCAGGATGTCTTTCTTGGTGATGCGGCCGCCCGCGCCCGTGCCCTTGCCCAGCTTGGCCAGGTCGATTCCTTTTTCCTTGGCGATACTGCGTACCAGCGGCGAGCTGTGGATGCGCTTGCCGTTATCAGACGGGGAAGGCTCGGGAGCGGCTGCGGGAGCCGGCTCTGCCTCCTTGGGCGGTGCGGCCGGCTCTGGCCGCGCCGGGGCAGCGGCAGCCGGGGCGGCCGTCGGCGCGGCGTGCTTGCCGAGCCTGGAGCCGTCGCCTATGACGGCTACCACCGTGTTGATCTCGACTGTCTCGCCCTCGGGGAAGAAGATCGCTTCCAACACGCCCGAATCCGGCGCGGGAACCTCCGAATCGACCTTGTCTGTCGAGATCTCGAACAGCACCTCGTCGCGCTCCACCTTGTCGCCGGGGCCTTTCAGCCACTTCGTGATGGTGCCCTCGACAATGCTCTCCCCCATCTGGGGCATGACAACGTCAGCCATTTCCGCCCTTCCTCGCTTCTCAGTCCTTCTCGTGGCTCCGGTCGCTGCCCAGAATACCGGCGATCGTGCGACCGAAGACCTCGCCAAACCTCGCGCTCATCGACTCGATCACGGCCTGGCGGCTCGGCGCCGTGCCCAAAACCCTCTCCATGGAAGTGACCGGCTTGGTCAGCCCGCACGGCACGATCCACTTGAAATGGTCCAAGTCCGTGCTCACGTTCAGCGCCAGCCCGTGCGAAGTGACCCAGCGGCTCAGGTGGACGCCCAGAGCCGCGATCTTGGCATCCGCGACCCAGACGCCGGTCAGGCCTTCGACGCGTCGCGACTGGATGCCGAAATCCAGCAGCGCCGCCATGATGACCTCTTCAAGCGCCCGCAGGTAGGCGCCGACATCGCGGCGCCACTGCTTCAGGTCCAAGATCGGGTACGCCACGACTTGGCCGGGACCGTGATAGGTCACATCCCCGCCGCGGTCGGTCTCCTCCACAGAGAAGCCGAGCTGGCGGAGCCGGCCTGGCGCGGCCAGAATGTGCGCCGCATCAGCATTCCGGCCCGTGGTGATGGTCGGCGGGTGCTCTACGAACAGCAGTTGATCGCAGACCGCCCCCAGCTTGCGGCGCCGCACCAAGTCCAACTGCACATCCCAGGCCTCGCGGTATCCGCATCGACCCAGGTCGCGAACCTCGCAAGTCCGGGCGGACGGCATGACGCCCGAGGAGGGCCCTGCCGCGCCGAGAACCGCTTCAGGCATTGATGGCCTGCCCGTAAATTCCGTTGAACGCGTCGAGAACTGCTTCTGACAGCGTGGGGTGCGCGTGAATGGTCGTGCGCATGGACTCGGCGGTGGCCTCGCTCTTCATCGCCACGATCGCCTCGTGAATCAGCTCCGTCGCCTGCGGCCCCAGGATGTGCACGCCGAGGATTTCGTCGAACTGCTCGTCAGCCACGACCTTCACGAATCCGGCATCGCTGTCGAGGATCGACGCCTTGCTGTTGGCCGCGAACGGGAACTTCGAGACCTTGACCTTCCAGCCGGCGGCGCGGGCCTTGGCCTCGCTGAGCCCGACGCTGGCGACCTGCGGCTCGCAGTAGGTGCAGTTCGGGTTCAGGTTGTAGTCGATCGGCTCGACCGGCTGTCCGGCGATGCGGGCGGCGGCGACCAAGCCCTCCGCAGATGCCACGTGCGCCAGCTGGGGCGTGCCCGCCACGATATCGCCGATGGCGTAGACGCCCATCTCAGCGGTTTCCATATACCCGTTCACCGGGATGAATCCGCCGTCGGTCGCGATTGCCGTGTTCTTGAGGCCGACATTCTCCGTGTTGGGCTTGCGGCCGACCGCGACGAGCAACTTTTCGAACTCCCGGGACTGCTTCTTTCCCGCCGGGTCTTTGAAGGCCAGCTTGACGCCGCTCGAAGTTTCCTCGATCTTGTCCACGGACGTGCCGGCAAACACCTCGATGCCCTTGGCCTTGAACGCTCGCAGCAGCCCGGCCGAGACTTCCTCGTCTTCGAGGGGAACCACGCGGGGCAGCATTTCGAAGAGGGCGACATCCGCTCCGAAGCTGCGGTACATCGAGGCGAATTCGACCCCCACCGCGCCAGCGCCGATGACCGCGAGCGATCCGGGCACTTGTTCGAGGTCCAGAACTTCGACGTTCGTCAGCACGCGCCCCGACTTTACGTCCAGGCCAGGCAGCATGCGGGCTTCCGAGCCGGTCGCCAAGACGATGTGCGCGGCTTTCAGCGTGCGCTCTCCGTCCGGATCCGCCACCTTGACCTTGCCGCCCCCTTGCAACGTTGCGTATCCGGTTATGGTGCTGATCTTGTGGCGCTTGAAGAGCTGCCCGATGCCGGTTGCATGCTTGCTCACGATTTCGGTCTTGCGCTTGCCCATCGTCTTGAAATCAATCGAGACGCTATCGGCCAGCACGCCGATCTGCTTGCCGTGGAGCGCAGACTCGTACACCTCCGCAAAGTGCAGCAAGGCCTTGGTCGGGATACAGCCGACGTGCAGGCAAGTGCCTCCCAAGTGCGGGTCCTTCTCGACCACTCCAACCTTGAGGCCATACTGTGCGGCGCGAATAGCCGCTACGTAGCCGCCGGGGCCGCTGCCGATGACCAAGACATCGTGATCCATGGTCAAATCGCAGTCTAACAAAGGGGAGTTACATACCAGAACGCCCAGAAACCCTAGGCACTTCGGCACACATTTCCGCTTCCGCCATATGTGTGTGACTTGGGATCAAAAACTCGACAGCCGCACGCTGTCGCCCCGGAGACCGGAATCGTTCCAGCACCCCCGAGACACGCGCGCGAGATGCGCCCAGCGCTGGGTCGCCGCATCTTGTGCGGGTGGAGCCGCAGCCCGTGCCGTTCAAGCCGCTGGCCCTTCGCCCAGAGCCAAGCGCGCGGAGGAAGATGCCTTCACCGCCTTGAATACACCACGAACCATTTCCCGCCCTCGAACAGGTAATACTCCTCGGAGGGTTGGAAACCCACGTCTGCCATCCATGCGGTCACCTGTTCTTGGCTCATATGCAACTCGTGCTCGTCCGGCCGTGTGTGCCCGCGCTCTATAATCGCAATTCTGCCTTCCGGTTTGACGTAACGGGCGAGGTTCTTGAGGTAGCCGGCTCGATCCTTGACATGGTGCAAGACGTTGTGAAAGAACGCCACGTCGATGTCCCGCGTCGGAAGATTGGGGTCCGTGAACTCGCCGAGCACGGTTTCGACGTTCGAGACGCCCTCGACCCGTACCTTCTCCGCGATGTGGTCGACAAGGCCTTGGTCCACCTCCACGGCATAGACTTTGCCGCCGGGAGCGACGGCGCGTGCGAACGGCAGGCTGAACACTCCCGTGCCGGCACCGATGTCTGTCAGGATGTCCCCGGGCTTGAGCCGGAGCCTGGCGATAACCTCGTCGATCTGGAGTCCCTTGACTCGTTCGCGCCGGTCGAGGGTTTCGATCCATCGTTCGGCAGGTCGCGATCCCAGCTGCCAAGCAATACCTCCCGCTGCGCCGATGGTGCCGAGGAAAGCCGCCATGGCTGCTACTCGGACTCTTCTAAGTTGCATACCGATTCCCCCTTTCAGGTTCCCTTTGGCAGCGCCGCGGGGAACGTGTCCTTACCGCCCGCCGCGGTCGAGCTGGCGCGGCTGCGGCGCCGCCCAGTATGCCACGTGCCGAAAGCTGACTCGCGCCCGTCGATGCTCCGCTAGCGTGCGATGGTCGGTTGGTACCATGAGCGCTGTCCATGCTAGGGCGAATCCTACTCGGCTGTGCCGTGGTGGTAGCGATCGCTCTCGCGGTCCTGACTGGCCCCGCGCAGTCGCAGCGGGAAGGGTGGGATAGCCAGCGCGTGCGCATGGTTCGGCAGCAGATCGAGGCCCGCGGGGTGCGGGATCCCCGGGTGCTAGAGGCAATGCGCACGGTCCGGCGGGAACAATTCGTTCCGGAGTCGATTCGCACTTACGCCGCCTCGGATAGCCCGTTGCCGATCGGTTTCGAGCAAACCATCTCCCAGCCCTACATCGTGGCTTACATGACGGAGATGCTGGCGCTTGATAGCGACCACCGAGTCTTGGAGATCGGAACCGGGTCCGGTTACCAGACAGCGGTTCTCGCGACCCTGTGCGATCACGTCTACAGCATCGAGATCGTCCCCGAGCTTGCCGAGCGCAGCGCGAAGATCCTTCAGGAACTGGACTACCGCAACGTCAGCGTTCGCTTGGGAGACGGCTACCTCGGCTGGCCCGAGCACGCCCCTTACGACCGAATCATTGTCACGGCCGCTCCGCCCCAGCTTCCCCAGGCCCTGGTTGACCAACTCGCAACGCAGGGCCGGCTCGTGGCACCCGTAGGCAGGAATCCCGACGCGCAGAAGATTGTCTTGGTCACGAAGGACGCCCGGGGGAATGTCCGGCAACAGGACCAACTGCCCGTCCGGTTCGTGCCGATGGTCCGAGGAACTGACAGGCGGTAAGGTCGGGTCTCGCGGCGCGAGCCAGCCGGGCTCTCTGCAGGATCGGCCAGCGCTCGGCTCTTCGCGACACCGTCCCCTCGCTGTCAGACAGGTTTCATCCGGGCCCCCTGCCGCGGCAGCGCAGCCGCAGGATGGTCGACAGTATGCCGACGCTGGCACCGACGACGCCGCGGACCGTGCCGCCCACCTTGGACTTGCCGAAGCGACGACGCCGGGTGTCGACCGGGCGCTCGACCATGTTCATCCCGTGCTGAATGGCCTTGACCTGCATCTCCACCGTCCAGCCGTAGGCGGCATCCCGCATGTCAAGGCGGCGCAGCGCATCCGCGCGGACAGCCCGGAAAGGTCCGAGATCTGTGATGCGCCTGCCCCACAACAGTCGGATCAGTACAGCCGCGACGCGGTTGCCCAGCACCTGCGGCAGCGACATCGCGCCGGGCTCGACGGTTCCCTGCACGCGCGATCCGATCGCAATGTCGGCGCCGTCCGCGATCGCGGCTAGCAGATCGACGGACTGCCGCACGTCAAACGCCTGGTCTCCGTCGACGAACAGGACCACGTCCGACGGTGGCAGCGCAGCGAGCGCTGTCTGGCAGGCGATCCCATAGCCGGGCCGCGGTTGCTCGACAACGCGCGCGCCCGCCAAGACCGCCCGCTCGGCAGTCGCATCCGAGGAAGCGTTGTCGCAGACAACCACCTCGTCGATCAACGGCTGGCCCTGCGGCTCGCGCAGTGCCAGCAAGGCGCGCACGACGGCCCCGATGTTGTCCTCTTCGTCGTGCGCGGGAATCACCGCGCCAATGCTCAGCCCCGCGTACATTCCAAGCCAACGCGCCCGGCAGCGCCCGTTGTCGGCAACGATCCAGTGTAGGCCCGCGGCCCGCTCCGCGGGCGCGGCGAGATGCCACCCTCGGCTCTGGCCGTCGCTGCGCTGGTACTGCTCCTTCGAGTCATTCGCCCGGCCGCCAGCAGGATGTGCCGCTCCGTACAATCAATGGACATGCCATCCCTGCCAATCGTCGAAGCCGCGGACAGGGCTTACGAGGTACACCACGACTGGGGCGTGCTTCCGGCCAGCATCCGCTATGGAAACTGCCACGGTGTGCAAGTGGATTCCCAGGGGCTTGTCTACGTCCACCACACCGTTAACGCGGACTCTCCGAGCGATCACTCGGTGGTGGTGTTCGATCCGCAGGGCGCGTTCGTAAGGTCATGGGGCGGCGCCTTCGCCGGCGGGGCGCACGGCTTCCGTCTCACCCGCGAGGGCGGCGATGAATTTCTCTACTTCTGCGATATCCGGCGCGGCATCGTGCAAAAGACCCGCCTGGACGGCGAGGTCCTGCTCACCCTGGGATATCCGTCGGAATCGCCGGCCTACGCCGTCCGCGAAGGCCGGCTCGCCCCGTCTTGGAAACCCACGAATCTGGCCGTGGCGCGCAACGGCGACATCTACGTTGCCGATGGCTACGGTTCGAGCTACGTGGTTCGCTACGACCGCGAGGGCCGCTATCTCCAGACCTTTGGCGGCGGGCAGAACGAGGCTCCCGGCAGTCTGCACTGTCCGCACGGAATCGAGATCGATGCCCGCGGCGAAGCTGAGGAAATCCTTGTCGCGGACCGCTCCAACCATCGCCTGCAGTACTTCGACCTCGACGGCAAGCACTTGCGCTTCGCGGGCGGCGTCGACCTGCCGTGCCACTTCGACATCTTCCGCGACGGCACGCTGTTGGTGCCGGATCTGGCCGCGCGCGTCACCTTGCTCGACTCCGCCAACGACCTTATCGGCCACCTCGGCGCGGGGCCGGGCGATTGGCGAGAGCGACGGCTGCTCGACCGCAGCCACTTCCCCGCGGGCCAGTTCGTTTGCCCTCACGGCGCTTGCTTCGACCACGAAGGCAACATCTTCGTGGCCGAGTGGGTCGAGATCGGCCGCGTAACGTTCCTCAGGCAGATCGGGTAGCAACTGGCCGCGAGAATCGCTATCTACGAGAACTCAAAGGGCCCGAAGCAGAAGGAAGTTTGCCTTCCTGCCGGCCTGTAAGCCGCTATTCGACCCATCGGGCTCCCGCCGCGCAGGCCCTGATTTCTCGGTCGCATCTCTTGAGTCCTCCATCACGTGATGGAAGATGGCTCTTCGGTCAAAGCAACGCTTCTGTGTCCGGTACTCGCCGCGCGATGAACAACCCAATGATCTGTGCCGCGGGGAAGCGTGCCGCCAACACCGTACTCGCCGCCCGAAAGTGCGCCCCCGTTGTCAGCAAGTCGTCAACAACCGCGATCGTTCTGGGTTCCGGGGTCGCCAGAGACTCGTCGATTTGGTAAGCGGCCTGGATCTGCGCCGGCTTGGGGCGTAGCGGATTCTCGTGCGTCGCGTCCGTGCTCTCCAACTGGACGATCAGCTCGCGCACGTCGGCCGACTGGCCGGGCCAAATGGCGCGGAGCATTCGTGTCACCCGATCATCGTGAAGTGGATTGCCCCGGGCCTTCGACGGTGGCACAGGCACGAATACGTACGCGGGCGGATCCTCGCCCAGCGCACGCCGGAACGCGGCAGCCGCTTGGCGTAGCGCAGACTGCTTGTACGGCCACTCGGGTTTGCCTTGCCGGTCGAGCGGCTTCTTGAAGTTCAGGATGAGTTGATTGGTCCGGCTGTACGAGTAACCCTTGCGAGCTGTGTACTCACCCAGAAAATAACAACGGTCGTCGTCGGTGAGCCAGTAGTGATCCGGCCGGGTGAGCTCGTCAATCTCAGTGAGGCGATCCGGAAAGGCCACGTCGGATGTCATCGTACTCCGCCACCCGGGTGGCACCCTTCGCCGCCAAGCGCGCCGGCCAAGTCAGGCGCGGATCACGGAAGCAGCTGTCGAGTATGAAGAGCTTCCTGCCCTGCTGGAGCGCAGCTTTCGCTTGGATCAAGGTGCCGGAGGTCTCTCCCGCTTCGACGATGATGGTCGCTTCCGTCAGGGCTGACATCAGGACGTTGCGCTCCGGAAAGAATAGCCGGTTAAGGCGGTAGTCCTGTGACTCGTACCGCCTCACTGGTACTGGGCTGACGAGCAGAAAGCGCTCTGCGATCTGAGACTGCAGGGCAGCATGCTGCTTTGGATAGACATGCGACAAAGGTGTCCCGATGACGGCGATCGTGCGGCCGTTACCCTCGATGGCGGTCTGGTGGGCAGCATGATCGATGCCAGCGGCCAGTCCGGATACGACGGTGAAATCGTCGTTGACGAGTTCGCGGACCAGACGCCGCGTACGGAGCACGGCGTCCCGAGACGGCTTCCGGGTTCCGACCACGGCGACCGAGCGGGATGCTACTAGATCCCACCACCCTTGGTAGTAGAGCAGCTCGATCGGATGGGCCGCATCCCTCAGTCTCTCCGGGTACTCGCTGGTACCGTGCACGCAGACGCCAAACCGGGCGATCGAGGCAGCAGCGAACTGTTGCCTGACCGACGCAGCGCACGAAATCGCGTCCTCGCGGGGGACAAAATCCGAAGGAACGTTGTCGGGATGTTGGGCAAAGCGCTTTGACAGCGACTTGAACGTCGCGCGGGGATCGGACCAGAGGATCTCGTAGGCTCCCATTTCCCGGTACGGGGAAATCGCGCGTTCTTCGAAATTCGATCTGAGACTGAACCGCAGTCTGCCGATGTCCGGCTCGGTGACGGGCTGCATCGTCGCCGTGACCATAGCACACGAACAGTCTGCTCTGGAGCTGCTGCGTCGTCACCACCCGCATGTGGCGGCGGTCGCACTCGGTACGACGCCCCTGCTGCATCAACCACCCGAGCGCGGTATGGGGCTCCGAGCCTGACGGGCTGCTAGCCCGGGTACCGATTGCGCAAGGAAACCTTGATCTGCGGAAACGGGCGCGGTTGGAGCCGCCCGGCCACGCTTGATCGTCGCGATCAAGCGCTGCCCCTAGAAAACCCTGAAGCTTGTCCCGACCGTGAAGGTGCGACCCTCCCTGTAGCCGAGGAAGGTCTCCCCGCCCTGCGTCCAGAACCAGCGGGCGTTGTTGAGGTTCTCGGCCGCGAAGCGCATCTTCCAGCGATCGTCTCCCTTGAGCGTCAATTCGTAGACCAGGTCCATCGTCGCCAGCCCGTCCTGGACCACGTCGGGCAGCCCGAACGCGCCCACGTCGGTGATGCGGCTCGAGAAGTAGTTCAGGTAGAAGCGGGCCGTGCTCCGCGCCTTGGGCCGCGCCCACTCCGCGATTACGTTCGACACGTAGCGCGACTGGCCCTGCATCGGGCGCACCAAGGAGGTGAGGACAACGGTGTCCGAAACATTGCTCAGGTCGATGTCCGAGTCCACCATGGTGAAATTCGACGACACGGCGAATTCGCGCAGCCGCGGCGACACGAAGTCCAGGCCGCGCCGGAACTCGAACTCCACGCCGTAGTTGCGCGCGGCGGTCGCGTTCGAGAACGTGCGCAGGAGCGCCACGGCCGCGATCATGGTCTGCTCGATCGGACTGTCGAAGTTCTTGAAGAAGAAGCTCGCCGCCAGCAGCTGGTTGCCGCCCGGGAAGTACTCCCAGCGGAAGTCGTAGTTGCTGATGTCGGTCTGCACCAGTTCCGGGTTGCCGATAGTCTGCAGGCCGCCCACCACGTTCAGGAAGCCAAAGCGCGCCAGCTCGCGGAAGTCGGGGCGCGACACGGTCTGGCTGTAGCCGACGCGCAGGTTCTGCTTCGGCGACAGCGCGTAGATCACGTTGACCGCGGGCAAGTAGTTCAGCGCATCGAACGGCGCTGGCTCGCGGCCGGTGTCCGGCAGGAACTGGTTGAAGGTCGTCACGTCCTGCTGCATGTCTTCCACGCGCAGGCCGCCGATGATGCGCCACTTGGCGGCGAAGTTCAATTCGACCATGCCGTAGTAGCCAAACACGTCGCGGGTGCCCCGGTAGGCGTCGGTGACCCTGGTCGTCTCGTTCAGCTCGAACCCGCGCGGGCGGATGTTGTCGGGCGAGAACAGCTCGTTAGGCGGCAGCGTCAGGTCGATGCCGCGCGTGCTGCGCAGGTTGTAGCGGAAGCGTCGCGAGTTGAAATTGCGCCCGCGCGACGAGTAGTTCGCTCCGAAGCGCACCGCCCCGCTGAAGGCGCCCCGGTAGAAGGGCACCATCATGTCGACGCTCGGGTTGAGGATCGTCTCGTTGAGGTCGTTGAACATGCGGAACGCGCTCTGGCTGTCGTCGAAGAAGATGAACGACTCGGTGCGCGGCTGGAAGATCTGCAGGCTCTCGCGCAGGTCCGGCTCGTCGCGCGTGGCCTTGGAGTAGGCCATGCTCCACGTCAGGACGCTGTTGTTCAGTCCCGCGAACAGGTGCTCGCCGTCGATCTGGGTGTTCTGGATGGTGCGCTCGATGAAGCGCAGGCGCTGGTTGCGGATGTCAGTGTTGAAGTCCTGGTAGTAGCCCTCGTAGTAGCGCGCGTTGTCGTCGGTGTCGCGCGAGAAGAAGTTCTTCAGCGACAGCTTGTTGGCCGGATCGAACTGATAGGACACGTTCAGCACGCCGCCCAAGCGCACGGCCTCGGTCGACTCGTCATAGTCGAATTCGCTCTGCAGCACCGGAGGGCCGGCGTTGGTCGGGTCCATGGCAGCCATCGGATTGGGGAAGTAGTAGTTGCGCTCTTGGTCGAAGATCGACTGCAGCGAGTTCGAAAACGTCAGCGCGCCGACGATGCCGAGCTTGCCGAAGGTATTGCCCGCCACGATGTTCCAGCTCATCGAAGGCCGGCTCAGGTCGCGCGGCACCTGCTCCCAGTTATTGGAGAAGGCGCGCCCGAGCTCCTGCAACTCGTTCCGGCTGAAGGTGAAGCGATCGATCCGCTGGTCCGCCGGTATGACGCCGGGCAGGCTGCGCGTGCCGTCGTCAAAGCCGAAGAAGTCGCGGCCGCCGCCCGGGTAGTCGAGGAACGGGCGGCCCTGCGTCTGGTCGTTGTAGCCGATCGAATAGCTCACGTTGAGCGTCGGACGCGTCGGAAACTCGGTCGTCTCCACCTGCACCAAGCCCGCGGAGAACTCGCCCGGCAGGTGCGGGGAGTAGGTCTTCTGGACCTTGATGCTGTCGATCAGGCTGGCCGGGAACAGGTCGAGGGGCACGACCCGGCGCTCCGGCTCGGTGCTGGCCAGCAGCGCGTTGTTCAGCGTCGTCCCGCTATAGCGGGGATCGAGGCCGCGCACGAACACGAAATCATTCATGGTCGTCACGCCCGTGACCTTCTCGATGGCCTCGGAAGCGTCCGACGAGGTGCCGCCGCGAATCTCCTCGGCGCTAATGGTGTCAGAGACAGTGGACGCCAGCTTGCGCTCGACCAGCATCGCCTCCTGGGTGGCCACCGAGGATGCCACCGAGGCGACGACATCGACCACCGTCTTCTCCCCCTTGGCGGACATCACCGTGCTGGCGTCGGCGATCTCGCCAGCGAGCACTTCCAGGCCCTCGACGTTGACCGCTTGGTGATGGGCGGACTTGTAGCTGACCGTGTACGTGCCGGGCGGGACGTTGTCGATCGTGAAGCTGCCTTCGATCGTCGTGGTCGCCGTGACGGTCAGTTCGCCCGTCACCTCGACTTCGACCTGCGGGATCGGATTCCCGGTGCTGGCGTCATAGACGAAGCCCAGCACGCTGCCGCCGCCATCCTGCGCCTGCAGCGCGGCACCGCCGGCAGCCAGCAAGACCGCCATCGTCGAATGAAGGATCCTGCCTAGTCGAACCTGCATAGATCGGTACCTCGATTCCTCCCCCAAGGCCTGAGCGCAGGGCAAACCCGCATGCGCCCCGAATACGACATCCCGCACAGCCGCGCCTGCTCTGAACGTATTACCGTTGCGTTACGTTCGTGCGGCACTGTCATTAAGGTTTGATGAACCCTCGCTCGGGTCGCGCACGGTGTATCCGAAGCCGCGCACCGAGCGGATGTACTGAGGATTGGAGGGGTCGGCCTCGAGCTTGCTCCGCAGGCGCCGGATGTGCACGTCCACGGTGCGATCGGTGACGTGGCAGGCCAGTCCCCAGACCGCTTGCAGCAGGGCCTCGCGACTCCACACGCGTCCAGGCTGGCGCAGCATCCTCTCCAGAATCTGAAATTCGGTGGCCGTCACCGGGATCAGCCGCCCATCCAGGCGCACCTCCCGGCGCTCCTTGTCCAATTCCAGGCCGCCCACCCGGGCTAGCGAATCCAGCGCCCTGCTCGAGCGCAGCCTAAGCTTCAGGCGCGCCACCAGCTCCCTTACCGAGAACGGCTTGACGACATAGTCATCGCCGCCGATCTCCAAGCCGCGCAGCCGCTCTGCCTCTTCGGTACGGGCGGTAAGGAAAACAACCGGAACATCCCTCAGCGCGGGATCCCGCCGCAATTCCTTGCAGACCGAGAATCCGTCCAAGCCCGGCAGCATCACGTCCAGCACGATGGCGTCCGGCTGGACGCGCTGGCAGAAGTCGGTGGCAGACAGGCCATCGTGGATGCAGCTGAATTCGAACCCCTCTTGCTCAAGGGCGTACTGCAGCAGGCCTGTCAGATCTCGATCGTCTTCGATGACAGCGACCTTGAGCGGCATCTAGTCTTCCTATCCGCACGATAGCCAGCGGGCCGTTAACGCTAGGTGTCAGGAGCGTTAAAGGTTGGTGAAGGAATGCCCGCCCGGTAGCGGCCCGCGGCGCCCCGCAGGCGCGGCCGTCCCTAGAATGGGGCTTGCTCGCCGCGGATTTCGACTACGAACTGCCCAAGCGGCTGATCGCCCAGCGCCCGCTCCCCGGGCGCAGCGACAGCCGCATGCTGGCGATCGACCGCCGGTCAGGCACTTGGACCGACAGCATGGTCGCCGACCTGCCGCGCTTCGTCGGGCCTGGCGATTGCCTGGTCGTCAACAACAGCCGCGTGCTGCCCGCGCGTCTGCTCGGAACGCGCCGCGACTCCCCGGGGCGGCCCGGAGGCGGAGCCGCCGAGATCCTGTTGCTGGAGCCGGACCCGACTCGCGCGGGGCTGTGGCGCGCGCTTGTCCGGCCCGGGAAGAGGCTCGCGCCGGGGACTGCGGTGGAGGTCGGCGGCGTCTCGGTGCGCATCGGGGATCGCTTGCCCGACGGCGTCCGCTTGGTCGAGTTTCCGGGCCTGGACGGCACGGCCGTGGAGCGTCTCATGAGCGAGCACGGACACATGCCGCTGCCGCCGTACATCCACCGGGCAGACGAGCTGGCCGATCACGAGCGCTACCAGACCGTGTTCGCCCGAGCGGCGGGGTCGGTGGCGGCGCCCACGGCAGGCCTGCACTTCGACGGCCCGTTGCTCGAGCGGGTGCAGGCACGGGGAGCGATGATCGCCCAGATCACGCTGCATGTCGGGCTCGGCACGTTCCGCCCGCTCTCCTCGGAACGGGTCGAAGACCACGCCATGCATGCCGAGCGCTTTGAAATCTCGCGCCAGGCGGCCGCTTGCATTCAAGCGGCAGGCCGCGTCGTGGCGGTCGGCACGACTGCGGTACGCACGCTGGAGGCGGCTGCGAGCGCGGGAGGGGGGCCGATCCGGCCCCTGCGCGGCGAGACCGAGCTCTTCATCACGCCGGGGCACCGCTTTCAAGCGGTTGGCGCCCTGCTGACCAACTTTCACCTGCCCCGGTCGACCCTGCTGATGCTCGTGGCGGCGTTCGCGGGCAAGGATCTCACGCGCGCTGCCTATGCCCACGCTGTCGGGCAGGAGTACCGCTTCTACTCGTACGGCGATTGCATGCTGATCACGTAGCTCCCGCCGTGCGCTGCGCCAGCCACGCGCCCAGGGCCGGAACCGAGTCGAACAGGCAGTCGGGCCGGCTGGCGGCGAGGCGGTCCCGGGCCGCGCCCGGAGCCCAGGCGGCCGCCACGCTCGTAATGCCGAGCTCCTTGGCGGCGCGCACGTCCGAGGGCGAATCTCCCACGCCCGCCACCTCGCCGGGAGCGAGGCCCCAGCCGGCCAGCACGCGCCGCATCGCGGCAGGCTTGACGCCGCCGGCGGCGGATCCGGCCTCGACCACCGGGAGCCGGGCGACCAGCCCGAACGCTTCGAGCGAAATCCGCGCGCTGTGCGGCCCCTTGCCCGTCACGATCGCCAGCTCCACGCCGTTGCTCCGCAACGACTCCAGCAATTCCGGGATGCCTTCGAACGGCGCGGGGCAGATCGCATGCGCAAGCCGGTACTCGGCCAGATACTCGTCTAGCGCCGTTTCGGCAGCGTTGGGGCAGAGCCGGGCCAGAATTCCCTCCTCGCTGGGTCCGAACATGGCGTGGATCTCGGCGTCGGAGAATTCGCGACCGAGCCGTTTGGCGAAGACGCGGGAGAACGCTCGATAGCAGACCGGGAGCGTGTCCCCCAGAGTCCCGTCGAGGTCGAAGATCACGCCGCGCAACATCGGGTTCAGCGCGTCAACGCGTCCTCCTCCCACGGAGGCGTGGCGCGCAGCAGGCGGCCCAAGTCAGGCTCGGCCTCGCGGATGCGCTCGCGCATCTGCCAAGCGATCCTGCGGTAGGAGATATGACCCTTGACGCCGGAACGGACACGGATGATGTACTCGGCTTCGGCGAAGTCCATCTTGAACAGCGAACGGCAGCGTGCCGCAAACGGCAGCAAGTAGTGGCTGGCGGGCTCTGACGCGGCGCGAATCGCGGCGCGCGCCGCCGCCGCCGCCGCCAGTGCGCGGTCGAATATATCGCCAACCCCGGCTTCGTCCAGCAGCTCCGGCCGCTCGCAGCCCAAGCGGTCAGAGAACCTTTGGCGGATCTGCTGGCAGCGGCGGTGGCGGTGCATGTCGCGGTACGCTCCGATGTCGCACACGATGTCGAACACGTAGCGGTACCCGCTGCGGAACGGCTGCATGAACTCGTCGCGCGAGTGGCGGCCTTCCAAGGCGGTGTCAAGCACCTCCATCTTGCGCGCCGCGCTCCAGCCGCTGACCGCGTCCAATATGACCCGGAAGGGGTGGTCGGTCACGGCATAGAGCCAGCTTGCGACGGACTCGTCCAGCGCGTCACCGGGCTGGACGAGGTCGACGTCGCGCGGCGCAGCGTAGCTGCCAGGGTTGAAATTCTGGCTAGCCCAAGCTGCCACGCGCTCTCTGGAGTGCAGTTGCGAAGTGTCCGGGTCGGCATACTTGGCCAGCGTGGGCGCCAGGGGCTCGGAAGGCCCGTCGGCCTCCAGCCCGCACGCCGGAGGGGCAGCGCAGGCTTCGTGCATCTCCTCGGCCAGCGAGCGGACCTCCGCGTAGTCGGACACGCCGAGCTTGCGCATCTGCTTCTCGAGCGTGCGAATGCTGGTCACTTGCCCGATGTTCGTGGAGATGCCGGTGAACAGCAAATACCTAGCCACATCGAACGCGCGCGCCTCGATCGTGCGCCGGTACGCGCCGGCCTTCATCGCCTCCGGCTTGGGGTTGGCTTCGCGAAGCGGCTCGATCAGCGCGGCGTGCAGCTCCAGATAGGCGCGAAGCTGGTCCGCGGAGGCCGAGGCATACACGCTCTCGAGGGGCGAGCCGCGCAGTTCGTCCGGGACAATGACCCTGCCCTTGGAGAAGTCTTGGTAGCGGCTGGACTTGGCCTGGCCGTCCCAGAGCTGCTCGTCCTCGATTTCGATCGCGGCCAGCTCGGAGATCCCCTCGAAGCAAAAGATGCAGTGGCCCAGGTCCGCGATCGAGGCGTGGCCGTACTGGAAGTAGAAGCTGTCCAGAAACTTCGCGGCGCTGTGGTCCTTGACCCAAGCCAAGCTGTCGGTGATCGAGTCAGGGGAGCGGCTATAGCGGGCGAGCGCATAGGCGCTCTTCTCCGGTGGCATGGGCGCGACGACCACGACCCGGCGGTGGTCGGACTTGGCGTCGGGCGGCATGGGCGTGCGGCAGCCCGCAGGACCTCTCCGAGCGCGAAGAGTTGCGGGAATCTGCGATTGTACAAGCCTGATGACCCGCTGGCCCGGCGGGGAAGCCTGGGCTGGCTTGACACACGGGCGCGAAACGGTGGAAGATTCTCTTTTCGGTTCGCGCCAACGATCGGTTTCGGCGCGCGGCGAGCGAGGAGAACTGCACCATGGAGATGCTCATTGCGGGAGACTGGACCGGCGGCTCAGGCTCAATTCCGGTCCTGAATCCATACGACGGCAGCGAGGTCGACACCGTGCCGCGCGCCTCCAGCGCCGACATCGACCGCGCCATCGCATTCGCGGTGGAAGGTGCCAGGAACGTCAAGGCGCTGTCTGGCTACGAACGCTACCACCTGCTGATGAAGGCTGCCGCCCTGATGGAGGAGCGTCTCGAGGATCTGGCCCGCACCATCACTCTCGAAGAGGGCAAGATCATCGCCGAGGCCCGCCTCGAAGTGGACCGCGCCCGGGAAACGATGATCGGCTCGGCCGAAGAGGCCAAGCGGCTGGGCTCGGAAGTCGTGCCGCTGGACGGGGCGCCAGCCGCCGGCAACCGCTTCGGCTTCACGCTGCGCGTGCCGTGCGGCGTGGTGCTCGCGGTGACTCCGTTCAACTTCCCGCTCAACCTTGTATGCCACAAGATCGGCCCCGCGTTCGCGGCCGGCAACAGCGCCATTCTCAAGCCCGCCACGGACACCCCTCTGGTGGCGCTGAAGTTCGCCAAGGTGCTGCTGGACGCGGGCCTGCCTCCGGAGGCCATCCAAGTCGTGACTGGCTCGGGCAGCGAAGTCGGCCGCCAGCTGTGCTCGGACCCGCGCATCCGCAAGATCAGCTTCACCGGGAGCCGTGACGTCGGCGAGGCCATCTGCGGAATGGCGGGGCTGAAGAAAGTCACGATGGAACTCGGCAGCAACTCGCCCGTCATCGTGCTGCCGGATGCCGATCTGGACAAGGCCGCGAACGCCATCGTGGCGACCGGCTTCGCCAATGCCGGCCAAGTCTGCATCAGCGCACAGCGCATCCTCGCCCACGAGAAGGTCTACTCCGAATTGCTGGACAACCTCGGCCCCCGCGTGCAGGGCCTGCAGACGGGCAATCCACTCGACGACGACGTCCGCGTCGGCCCGATGGTGCGCGAGAACGACGCGATTCGCGTGCAAGAGTGGATCCGCGACGCGGCCGCAACGGGCGGCCGCCTGCTCGCCGGCGGAGAGCGCGACAGGGCCATCGTCGAGCCTGCCATCGTGGCCGATGTCAGCCCCGACATGCGTATTTCCTGCGACGAGCTGTTCGGGCCGGCCGTCGGCCTGACGCCGTTCGAGTCGGTGGACGCGGCCATCGCCAGCGCCAACGACACCAACTACGGGCTGTCCGCGGCGATTTTCACCGAGAGCCTCGACAACGCGATGCGCTTCGCCAAGGAAGTCGATTCGGGCAACATCCATATCAACTGGGGCACCCAGTGGCGAGCCGACCTGATGCCCTACGGCGGCCTCAAGGAGAGCGGCTTCGGCAAGGAAGGCCCGCGCTACGCGGTCGAAGAGATGACCGAGACCAAGATGGTCGTGATGCACCTGCCCTGATCGCACCATGGCGGCATCGAAACAAGGCCGACGGTAGCTCGCCTGCCAGTGCGCTAAAGTGTTCTATCTGCGGGCTTAGGCTACGTTGCATTTCGTTACCTACGGAGCCGTCAGGAGTCAAGACGATATTCACCCGTGCTGCGAGGGGGTACATCTGGAAATGCGCCGTAGTCGTCCCCCAAGTCCAGAGGATTGGTGAATCGTGCAAGCTATGATCGTCCCGCCCTGTTGGTCCACTGGGAGGTTGCAGATTGGTTGAAGCGGGTAGCGTTGACGTGAGCCGACGCGAACAGGCTGAACTGCAGTTCATTCGCACAGCAAAGTTCTATGGTTTTCGTTCGTCTGGCCTTTCCGCCTATAACAACGTCGATCCACACACCATCGTGCGGGAACTGGTCCAGAACGCGCTTGATGCGGCGATGACCGCAAACCGCGATGTCGTCCGCGTGGTATTCGAGATCGATGAGGTCGCTACCGCGGAAGTTCCGGCTCTTGCCCAGTATCGCGACCACCTTCGGTGCGCCATCGACACTCAACGTAGGAAGCGCAACTTGGCGCAGTCCAAAGCCATGGTTGACGCTATGGAAGATGCCATCAAGAAAGACCGTATGCCCGTCATGTGGGTGCTGGACAACGGCATCGGCCTAGATGCGCAGGGCATGGAGGCCCTCCTCGGCGATGGCCAGAGCAGCAAGGCAGACGAGTCAACAGCGGGATCCTATGGCAATGGCCACATGACGTCGTTTCCGGCTTCCGACCCGCGCTATATCCTCTACGGAGGCGTTCACCACGAGGGGCGGACTGTATCAGGACACACCATCCTCGCAACGCATCTCTACCAAGAGAAGCTTCTTGGCGAGGACGGCTTCCTTGCTAGGACTGTCCGAACAGACCACCTATTCGACCGTTTCGACTTCTACGACGGATCTGGCATCCCGCTTCTAAAGAAAAAGCTCGACCGGATCGAGCAGCAGTTCGCAACCGGATCCGTCGTCGGCGTAATGGGTTTCAACCGCTTCAACCGCTGCGAAGACGACGAAGAAGTGCTTGACATCGTGGAGACGGTGGTCGCGACCCATTTCACCCCCGCCATCCGCGAAAAACGTATGGCCGTCGAACTCCTCGCTGCTGACAGGCCGCCGAGAACCATCGACGCCGAGGTCGTAGAGCGGATTCTCGCCGGCCGCAAGCAGCGTGAACGACGTGACCGCAACTCGATCGGACCGAGCGGACGCCAAGCGTGGCACACGCTCGAGACCCTCAAGACCGAGTATGGCCACAAGATCGAAACCAGCGCGGGCACTGTGCTGTTCCACTTCCGGGAGTTGCCGGCCGACGCCGGTGGAACGCACTTGCAGTTGTTCCGCAACGGCATGTGGATAACGAACGATGTGCCGCACAACCGAGCCTCCGACTACCGCAACGTGGTCCCCTTCAACGGCGTTGTGCTGCTGGACCCCTTAAATGCAAAGGAAGCCTGCCGACTGGTTGGTGTTTTCGAGGGTCCTAGGCACATAGACATCGACCTAACCCGGCAAAAGCGCGGCGCGGCTGACCGACGAGCCCTAGATGCTTTCTTCAACGAACTCCACGACAAGGTGCTTGCGCTCGTGCCGAAGATCGACTCGAAAGAGCACGATCCAGGATTCTTTTCAGTCGAGGTACTGGGAGACGGCGTACGCAAGAACCCGCGGGCTGCTACGGCTGGCCAGGGTACCCCCGAACGGGTACCGAGGCCTGAACCTCCCTCGCCAGGTCCATCGCCGAATCCTAATCCCACTCCCCGTCCTCGACGGCGTCTCCGCCGCCAAGGCAAGCGCATCGACGCTCGCTTCGTCGCCGTCCGGCGCACCCGCGGACTGCGTTTGCGCGCCAAACCCCTCGCCGACGCCCTCAATGCCGAACTCCGCGTGGTGATCTCTAATGGATCAGACGAGACATGCGATAGTCCTGAGCCTGATCAGTTCCTCGAGATCACCTCCGGCGCAACAATCGGCGGCAAACCGGTGAAGGGCTACGTGCCTGATCATGACGGCAGGAACCGAGCAGTGCTCCTCGGCCCCGTTTCCTCTGCGGCTGAGGAGCTAGACATCTGGTTGCCCTGTCGGCCTACGACGTCCATAGGCAACCTCCGGATCGAACTGGTTCGCCGAGCGGCCACCACCAACGGAGACTGACCGATGCTGAACGGCAATTATCCGGTCTTGTCCCAAGATCGCCTCGATTACGTAAACGGTACCTACGTCACAGCCATCGCGCGCCTCCCGCAAGGCAACGGCATGGCTGTCCGCCATGCGGTTGACGGAAGCAATCTGGTCGTCGGCCTCCTCGAACGCGGCGAGGCAGCCTTCGCCACCGAGGTTTCTTCGCCCTACGCCACATACAGGCGAATACACATCGCCGAACCACGTCGTGAGATCACGCTGACACAAGAGGTTACTTGGGAGACCGAGAAGATTGTTCCGCCGGTTTACGTGCGTCCGCTAGTCATCTCGGTGCTGGACAAGCCCATTTCGGTTAGGCTGAACGGCCAGCATGGCGTTCACGACCTCTGGCACGATGTCGAGGTCTCAGTGGCCCCTGGCACCATCCTCGCCCACGATCAATTTTGGCGTACCTCATCCACGATGGAGAGCCTGATCCGCCTCGCCTCGAACGACGAACTCTCCGAGGGCGCTTATCGGGTAGAGATGAATACGGGTGAAGGACTCCACTTCATAGTCCAAATGCATCCGAAACTCTTTTGGTGGATGGTCAATCCTGACAAGACGCGCCATCGCGATTCAATCCTCACTGGATGCCTCTCGCGAGCATTTGAGCTGATCCACGCTGAGTTCGGTGACACAGACCGCTGGCGCGAGTTCCCCGTACTGCGTGCATTGCACAGGCGGCTAGTGGATGATGGGCTCGGTACTTGGGAAGATGGCAACTCCTTCAATCCAGACGAAGTCGCCAGCCGCCTACGACCTCTCAGCTTCACTGCCAACCCAGATGATTGATCCGCTGGATATTGAGACCATCGACCGCCCGGGCCTTGAACAGGCTCAGAAGAACCTCCTGCCCAAGCGTGACAGTGGCGCTCGCGGCGGCCAAGAGCAGCGCGCATTCCTTCATCTCGCCATAGGCGACGATGCAGAGTTTTGCCGGATAGTGAAGTCATGGGGGCTGCGGCAGGGCAAGACGCCTCCAGTCATGGATACTCCTCTGAGCGAGCGAGAGCTATCGGACCCTCCTTGGTCCACCGAGTGTGTGATTGCGTCCACATGGGAGGATCTCCCTGTAAATCTCGCTGCACGCCCGGAGACATGGACGCGAATCCACGTTGAGATGATCGAGAGGGGTCTCATCAGGAGTTCCTACCTCGCTGCCAGCGGGAACGGCGAATCGGGCAAGAGGCTCATTGCTCGCGCGCTCAAGGGCGACGATCCGCAGCCGGTGGACGCCTGCGTGCGCACGGTGCTCCGACACCTCGGCGGCGTCATCGAGGCGCGCGCCAACCGCACGGCCTTCCTAGACTGTCCACTGGCTAGAGCTTGGTGGCGGCACCGCTACGCCAAGGAAGCCCACAAGTGCTTCGGTCGCCGTAGGGTTGAAGACCTATCCGCTGCACTACGGCCAGCGTTCCGCTGGGAGGCACTGGTAGAAGCTATGGTTTCTAAGTTGACTGTGATTGGAGACAGCGCCATACGGCCAGCTCTCGCGCAATGCCTAGCCGATGGTGCCGGCGGCACAAGTCGGGAAGTCGCTGATTTGCTAGGCTGGATAGGTCGCAGAACCACGGTCCAAGCGCTCGGCGCACTCGGACCCGAATACGTGAGAAAACTGATCGCGGAGCAGTTTCTGGGTTCGCAGGAGACTGCATGAACGGCGAACCGCGTGAGGCAATCAGCCTCGATCTAGAGTACGACGCCTCCGAGCACGAGTCGCTGCCGCATGTAGTCAAGTTCTCAGGCGGCCGCTCGAGCGGCATGATGCTAATGCTCCTCCTCGAGCAGGGCCTCCTACACCGAGACCGCGGCGACGTCATCGTCTTCAACAATACCTCCGCCGAACACCCCGCCACCTACGACTTCGTGCGTGCATGCTCCCGGTTTGCGGAAGTCGAGCACGGCATTCCCTTCTTTTGGATTGAGTACGCAACCTACGAGGATGCTCACAAGGGCGAGTGGACTAGGCGGGGAAGCTATCGTCTCGTCAATGACCAGCCGCTCGATGAATCCAATCCGACCGGCTACCGGTGGCGGGGCGAGGTCTTCGAGGAACTTGTCAGCCACCAAGGGTTCTTGCCGAGCCGCCACAAACGCATCTGCACAACGCACCTCAAACTCCGAACCACAAACGATTTCTTGGCCGAGTGGTTCGCCGGCAAGGAGACAACCGAAAGGCGCGGGCATTTTCATCCCGAGCCCCAGTTGACAGATAGCGGGGTGATCTCGCGCCACCGACGAGCCCGCGGCAAGATGGACGATGCCGAACTCCTACGCAAGAAGGCCTTTGTGCGATCGCGCCCGTCAGCGCTGCCTGAGCAGGACTTCGCCAACTTCTCGCGTGTAGGGGCGAGCCACATGGCCCGTGGGACGTTCGCGGAGCGAGGCTACGCCGAGTTCGCGCCAATGAGCGGCGAAGACTCCGTCGAGTACATATCGCTGATAGGGCTGCGCGCCGACGAGCCCCGTCGCGTCGCCCGCGTCATGGCGCGAAACCGTCTCGGTTCAGGCAATCCCGAACGAGCAAGCCGAGAAATGACCGATGGCGAGATTCTGTGCACACCGCTGGCGGACGCCGGTGTCGGCAACGAGGACGTCATTGCCTTCTGGGCAGACCGCGATTGGAAGCTAGCACTGGCGCCGGAGACCAACCTGTCGAACTGCGTCTACTGCTTCATGAAAGGTACTACCGCCATTCCGAAGGTCCGCCGAGACGTCGCGTTGTCAGATGTCGTACTCGCCGAGGAGCTCAGAAGTGTAGCTGACACCCCGTCGGACATCCACTGGTGGGCTAACCTTGAGGCGCGCTATGAGCGCCGTCCACTGAAGCGATATAAGGGCCGGGGGCGGAGGAGCCACAAGAAAGTAACTATCGGCTTCTGGGGCGTCGACGCCGATGTGACCTACCGCGACCTGAGCGAATTGGACGAAGACGAATTGGTTGCGCTCGAGGGCTACTCGGGCCGGGCAGCGTTACCGTGCGACTGCACGGACTAACAGCATGGCGCACGCCCCAATCTATCTCGATCATCAAGCGTCGACTCCGCTCGACCCCCGCGTCAGGGCAGCAATGACGCGTAATGATGGACTCTACGGCAACCCCCATTCTACCAACCACTTGGCGGGAATCGAGGCTGCCCGTGCAGTAGAGACAGCCCGACGACAAGTAGCTCGTGCTATTGGCGGTGACGCTCGCCGGGTAGTGTTCACATCGGGAGCGACAGAAGCCAACAACTTGGCACTGTTTGGAGCGGCACGGGCCTCCTCCGGCCGACGTGGGATTGTCACACTAGGGACCGAACACAGTTCGGTGTTGGAGCCGGCGCAGGCGTTGGGAGAAATGGGTTTTGACGTCCAGACGCTGCCGGTCCAGTCAGACGGCATTGTCGACCTCGACGCCGTCGAACGAGCGGTCAACGAGCGGACGCTGCTCGTATCGGTCATGCACGTCAACAACGAGACTGGGGTCATTCAGGCGATTCCGGCCATCGCCGAGATCTGCCAACGCTTCGGCGCGATTCTGCATTCTGACTGTGCGCAATCTTTGGGGCGACTACCCTTGGACGTCCGCAATTTCGGTGCCGACCTCCTGACCCTGTCGGCCCATAAGTGCTATGGACCCAAGGGCATTGGTGCACTTTACATCGGCACCCGTGCTAGGAATGGCATCAGACCGGTCACATTGGGGGGCGGCCAAGAGGGCGGTCTCCGACCCGGCACGTTGCCTGTTCCACTGTGCATTGGCTTCGGCGAAGCGTGTCGGGTGGCAGCAATCGATGTCCATGTCGATGCAGAACGCATGAGCAGTCTGGCCGAGGAGCTACTCAAGACCATCCTCGACGCATTTCCACGCGCAGAGCTCAACGGTTCGCCAACGCACCGGGCGCCAGGTGCTTTCAACGTGCGATTCCCCAGCGCGAGCGGCGACGAATTGCTCGATGCCCTTGAGGGCGTTCAGGCTTCTTCGGGATCAGCCTGTGCGTCGGTAGTCACCGAGCCGTCGCCCGTTCTAGTAGCCTACGGTCTCTCCTCAGCGGAGGCCGATAGGTCGCTACGGTTCTGCGTAGGTCGGTTCACAACCCAAGAAGAGATTCGCATCGCTGGCGATGTCGTCCGGAGCGCCGCGCGGCAACTTTCGATCTCGTCCCCGATTGGGCGAACCGCAAGAGTCGGCATCGGCTGAGAGAGTTACGGCCTCACCGCGCTACGGTGTCGTCGTCTCAGGCCCTACACGCCTGCGCCCCGCTGGCGGAAACCTCTGCTCCAAGACCACGCAAAGTGCCGTCGCGAACACACGAAACGTCTCAATATGGTTGGATACTTCATTCGCCCCCACCGAAGACGCTGACGTGAGCGAATGGGCGATGCTGTTTCGTTGCTCGATGAAACGGTCGATGAACTCGCCCAGCTCTCTTCCGGTCGCGTTCGCACGATCCGCTTGGAAGTGGTCGGCGACGTTTTGCTCCTGCGACACCAGCCCGCACACGTCCGACACCCCGCTTATGCTGAAGAGCCGATTGATCTCTTGTGTGCGTAGGTTGACGTCGTGCTGCACTAGATCGGCATAGATGTCCTGTTCGGTGTTGCCCCTCAAGAATGCAAATACAGCCCCGGAGCGAGCTTCGGCATCACCCACAATCTGTTGGATATCTTGAGTCCTCGTGTTCTGCGGTAAATCTAAACGCGCGATGGAATCGAACACACGTTTCCATGCGGTTCGCAGTATCCCGGTCGGAATACGGGCGACCTCATCTGCGCTGGCCACTGCGGCCCGAGCAACCACACCCGCCATGTCCCGCACGAAGACCTCGAATGTCGCAGCAAGCAGGAGCATCGCGGAATTCGACGCCGCAGCCCTCAACTTTGGCCTCACCTCAGTTGTATCGAATGCAGACACGAGGGCTTGGATTACTTGAACTTCGGTGCAAAACTCATCCGCCACCGCCCGGAACCGAGAAACCACGCTCAGTTTCCCGCCCGTAGCAGCAGATTTCCGACAAGCGAAATCCTCTCCCGCACGGCACTCGCCGTGTTACGCCGCCCGGTCAGAATCTTGTGTTGTTCGTCGTCCTCGAACGCCCGGCGCAGTTCCGCACGAATCTCGGCCGCGCGTTCCATAATCGCCTCGCGGCGATCCCAGCGACGGTCCAGTGCAATCATCGACGCATCGTACAGGCCGGCGTAAATACGACTGCTCGCTTCACCTGGGTCTTCGATCCTGAACGGTCGGTTCTCGAATAGCTCAGAAAGGAACTCGAGACGTTCGCGGAACTCCTCCACGAGGGTGTCCGCTTCCTCTTGGCTCAGTTCTTTCTCCATGGCGCGATCCAGATTGTTCCGCATGGCACCACGGATCTGATCCTCGTCGCGAAGCGCGACGAACCTGAGCGCCAGTTCGCAATCCTTCATGCTGGCATACAACGTATTCTTGATCCGCTTCTCATTCTCTTCGTCGTCCGGATCGTACTCTGGAATCCCGAACGCCGCCGTGAACACAGGAAGCTGACTCATTCGAACGAGCGCTTCTCTCAGGTGGCCGGGATTCATTGCGTTTCTGACTTCGTGCGGGTTGAGGTTGATTCCCCCGGTGTTCAGACGATCAAACACGCGCCGCCGAAGATCGCCTACCCTCACGTCTGGAATCGACTGGTATTCCTGATGGCTCTCCATCAGAAGCACGATTGCAGACACGCTCGCGCGCTCTAGGGCGCGCAGCACGCGCTCTGGACAATCCTGATACTTCAAGCCATTTAGGCGCGACAAGATCCGCAATCCGCTAAGCTTCAATCGATTTGAAAGAAACTCCCGTATTGCATTAATCCGTTGCTGCCCGTCCATGACTTCATAGCGTGCGGCATCGTTCTCGTAGAGATAGATTGGCGGCACCGGCATGTTCAGGAGCATCGATTCGATGAGTGCCGACTTCTTCACGTTGCTCCATCTGAGCCGCCGTTGGTACTCTGGCCTGAGTGTGATCTTGCCATTCTCGCCGATCAAATCAACGATCTGAGGTAGGAAGTAGGTGGAGGTCTGGTAGACCACGCGAAGCGGCCAGCGAGCTGCGAAATAGTCGTCCAGACTCTCTTTCTCATCCCCTTGGCCGATGGATTCGTCCTCGAACCCATCGTCCCCAAATTCGACTTCGGCGGTATTGTTCATTTGTTGTATAGCTCCTTACAGTCATCACGCACCGTTAGGAGGGTACGGGGCTAACGCAAGATCAATGGTATCGAACGACAACCGGTCGCCGACGGTCTGCAATCCTGCAGGTTCTCTTACGAATAACTGAGGGTCCATTGGGACGACGAGGATCTCGCGACCGCGTAGGTATAGCGAGAACCGTATTTGCTAATTTCAGCAAGGCCAGGGCCTCAGGACCGCGTCGTCGGAGCGTGGCCGCGCACTCAAGACGCGATGGTGTAACTACGGTTCCTCGCCCTGTACGGTAGTTTGTCGAGTTCAACGGTCCGTGACATTGTGCGTCGGGCAATGAGTCCAGCCGCAATCGCCGGTAACGGTGCCCTAGCCACACATACTTCCGTCAGCTCTTCGAGAGCAACCCTTTTACTCTGTCGTGCTCATCGCAGGAAGCCATTCGTGTTCTGCTGCGCCGCCAATGAGTGGCGACGACTGCAGCCTGCGCTCGCACGGATGGACCAATGGTGCTCGGTCGGGTGCAGCGAGGTCGACCCGTGGACCCGCACTACGCGGTCGAAGAGATGACCGAGACCAAGATGGTCGTGATGCACCTGCCCCTGATCGCACGGGCGCCGAAACGTCTCGCTTCAAGGCTCGGGGCCGAGGCGCGCCCGCGCTACGATGGGGCTGGCACTGCCGTCGGCCGGCCGCCGGGGCCGGGCGTATTGCGTTCGCCAGCCTGAGGGGACCGCTGCGAGAGCGAGGGCGGCTGTTTCACGGGCACACCCTCCGATTCCCGAAGTCGTACCTTCTGCGCCTGATCTGCCTGGCCCTGATCGGGACGGTCATCTGGCTGGCCTCGGGGCCGGAAGATATCGGCGAGCACGGCGGCGACGTAACCTCCTTCCTGCTGGCCTTTTCGGTGATCTTGCTCGCGGCCAAGGCGGGCGGCGAGATCTTCGAACGGCTCAAGCAGCCCGCTGTCTTGGGCGAACTGGTATTCGGCATCCTGCTAGGCAACCTCGGGCTGCTGGGGTTGCAAGCGGAGGCTCTCCGGGACACCCCGTTCCTTGCCGTCGCAGCCGAGATCGGAGTGATACTGCTGCTCTTCCAAGTCGGTCTCGAATGCGACTTGGACGACCTGCTGGCCGTCGGTCCGTCCGCGGTCACTGTTGCGGTGATCGGCGTCGCGGCGCCGCTGGCGCTGGGCTTCGCCGTGTCGTACACCTTCATGCCCGAGGACGTCGCATGGTACGCGCATCTCTTCGTCGGCGCCACGCTCGCTGCGACCAGCGTCGGGATCACGGCGCGGGTGCTGAAAGACCTGGGATTGATCGAGAAGGCCGAGTCCAAGCTCGTGCTAGGCGCGGCCGTGGTGGACGACATCCTCGGACTCGTCATCTTGGCCTTCATGCTCGGCTTGGTGCATTCCGCAGACCAGGGTCTGAGCGCGGATTTCAGCCTGCTGCCGATCATCTTGATCGCTGTCAAGGCGGTCGGTTTCCTGGCGGGCTCGATCCTCATGAGCCGCACGATCATCATGCCGATCATCTCGCTGGTGGAGCACTTCAAGTCGCGCGGCGGCGGAATCGTGCTCTCGGTCGCCTATTGCTTCGTGATGGCCGCTCTCGCCGAATTAATAGGCCTGGCCGACATCGTGGGCGCCTTCGCCGCCGGTCTGGTCCTCGATCGGGCCATCACCAAGCACTTCGGGGGAAAGGAGCCCTTGCACAGGATCGAGCAATCCGTGGCGCCGATCGGCGCCATCTTCGTTCCCGTCTTCTTTGTCTACATGGGCATGGGCGTCGAACTGTCGCTGTTCGCATTCCCGGCCGTGCTGGTCTTCGCCGCCCTGCTCAGCGTGACGGCCGTTGTCAGCAAGCTGATCTGCTCGCTTGGCGTGCTGGACAAGAAGATCAATCGCATCGCTGTCGGCGTGAGCATGATTCCCCGCGGCGAGGTGGGCCTGATCTTCGCCGGCGTCGGATCCTCGGCGATGGTCTCCGGCGAGCCGCTGTTCTCGGCCGAGACGTTCTGCGTTGCAGATAGTCCGTAACATATTGATAAGGTGTGACTTGTGGGCTCGTTCGCGTGTGTTCCCCCCGTTGCACCCGCCGCCCGGAATCGGACCGCAACGGCCCACGGGCACAGTACAGAGACGGCCTCGGAGGCACAGCACCGGCCTCTGTCCGACCTCCCTGCTGCACCTCGATAGCCGTCGTGTGTTCAAGCGCTCAGGCGGGGTACGCGTGCTACGATCGCGACGTGATCGTGTGTCTGGGGTGGGGCTCACTCATCTGGAGGCCGGGAGACCTACCGGTCGGCGACTGGCGGGACGACGGCCCGCCAGTCAGTGTGGAGTTCGTACGCGAGTCGGAGGATGGTCGGCTGACGCTCGTGTTGGATCCAAACGCTGTCTCGGTGACGAGCCTCTGGGCACCCATGACTGTGACCGACCTGAGTACGGCCGTCACGGAGTTGGCGGCTCGTGAGCAAACGGGTCGAAGCAAGATCGCCACTTGGTCCGCGGGTAAGGAAGACCCGGAGAAACTACCGGGCCTCCGGGAGTGGGCTACCGGCCGGGAAATCCACTACGTGATCTGGACGGCGCTGGAGCCAAAGTTCCGCGGAACGAAGGACGAACGACCGAACGTGGACCAAGCACTAGCTCACTTGAGGAACCTCACGGATCGCAAGCGCGTTAAGGCCGAACAGTACGTGCGACGCGCTCCGCGACAAATACGCACGGCCTACCGTGAGCGCTTTGAGCAGTCCCTCGGATGTACGCCTTACACGTAGATTCCACCTGCCATGCAAACCTGCACAGCCGCCTCCCGCAATCCAGAGTTGGCCCCGGCGGCGCTGCGGACCAACCGGGGCCAGAGGGTTTCACCGTGACGCTGCCGCCTCCCATCTCGACGGTTGGAGAGTTTCTCCAATGTCTTGAACCAATGACGAGAGGCGCGGCACCCGACAGTTTTCTCTACCGGGGGCAGGCCGATAGTGATTGGGACGTGAACTGCTCCGCAGTGCGGCGGCTCGCAACAAATCGTGCTGACACGCAGCAGGCTCCGGCGCATCCGGCTGTCGTTTCTTACTTGGACAGCCTGCTTCGTGAGGCGGCGCAACACGTCGGCAAATGGGCCGACCTACCGGGCGGCTTTTCTCAACTCCAGATCCTTGCTCAGTTGCAGCATTTTGGAGCGGCTACCCCGTTGATCGACTTCACGCTGAATCCGTTCGTGGCTCTGTGGTTCGCCAGCAACGATCGACTGGACAGGGACGGTGCAGTCTACACCCTGTCGCGCCGCGACCTGCGGGAGATCGACGAATCCGACGTGGGCGCGAAGGATATCATAAGCTACTTTTACCCGGAGACCACTTGGGATGACCCGCCCTACGTATGGTTCCCGAAGAGATTGCCCGGAAGGGCGGAGCACCAACAGTCGGCGTTCGTCCTCGGCGTTACGTCTCAGATCGCCCCGTACCGCCTTAAGAAATGCGTCGTAGCCAAGGGAGCCAAGACGGAGTTGATAAGAGAGCTGCGCGACGACTACGGCATCCGGGAGGAGGATCTATTCGCCGATCTTCCCGGATTCGCGCAGGCCAATTCGGTATCAAGACACCTCGACGATGGCCGGTCTCTCCAACTCTGGTTCTACCAGGTGGAAGTAGCCTCGACTCGAAAGGAGAGAGCTATAGCCCACGCGCGCCTCGGCCTGGCGCATTCTGCGATCCGGGACGTGGAATCTGCGGTCCAACACTATACGAAAGCCATCGAGTTAGATCCCGACCATCCCGGACCATTCCACAACCGGGCGAGAGAGTTGACCCTAATGGGCGATTTCGCCGGTGCGCTCACAGACTACGATACCGAGATCGTTCTTCTCGAAGGTGACGACACCGGTTCGCCGAGGGTTGCCGAGGTCTATTGGCTGAGGGGTACCGTGCATCAGAGGCTTGAGCAGATGGAGCGGGCTGTTGGGGATTTCAAGAAGGCCATAGAGCTCGGCGTCAAGCGGTATCACTCAGAGACAGTGGGCGGAATAGTCGCTCACCCGCCGGCCCACGCTGAGTACCAATTGCTCACGAGCGACGAGACGGAGGGCGATCGGGCGGCAGCGGCGGACGAAGGTCACCGCTGATCCACTCGACGGGCAACCGCATGCGCTAGAGCGGTCCCCCTCAAGTGGGGGGTTACCCTCACACCGGGTGCCGACGGGCATTCTCTCCGTCCTCTAGCGCATGTTCGACATTGTCGTTTGTATCTTATTGATTCTAAAGGATCGTGAGTTGGTGTTGTTACCTAGACCCCCACTTTCGCCCCTTTCGGGCACCGGGATTTGACAGGTCGACGACCGCTCGTTCAGGCATGCTCC
>JAJEHF010000125.1 GCA_022823865.1 Bryobacterales bacterium | reverse complement strand
CCGCGATCAGCGGCTGGCACAGACCCGAGGTCGCCTTCGATCCGTACCAAGCTCCCATCGCCGCGTGCGCTGCCGAAGGCTCCCTTAACCAGCAGCATAGGCGGCCACAACCAGATTGTCAAGCGCGCCAGCGGCTGGGCCCGCAAGCGAGCCGCTGGCCGCTCACAACGGTTCCCGCTCAGAGACAGGACCCCGCCACGAGCAACCATTCGAAACCTACCCGGCCCCAACCAGCGCAAGCATTGCTGCGCGTGAGCTCAGGCGACAAGACACATAGTCAAAAAAGGGCCTGAGTAGTTACCGCACACGGCCAGTATCTCGCGATCCTGGGCGAAGGCACGGAGCCGCTTCGCTAGCGGTCTTGGCCCCTGCCGCAGTCTGCGCTCTGGCATAATTTCTCCGGCCTCCGCCTCCCTTCGGGAGCAAATGTTGCGCTTTGCGGGACCACAGCCCGCGAGGCGTGGGAGAGCGCCCGATGACAGCGCGACAAGCGGTCGGGGTGACAGACGGCGGTAATGGGTCCCCAGTGCTTGCACCTACAGCACCCGCCGCAGTCAGCTCTTGGCAGGGATCGTGTGCCTCGGAATGGGTCGACCTGCCCCGTTCTTGCCGGCACAGTCGGCTGGCAGAGCACTGCGAGTGCCTGCTAAGTTACTGGAGAATGGATCGTTACATCCGCTTTGGGGCAGGATGCCTGATCAGGACGGCAGCCGTTCTAGGAATGACATCAGGACGGCAGCCGTTCTAGGAATGACTACGCGGCGGCCCATCTGGGGGTGCGCGGTCTAGGGAAGGGAGGTCCGGCCGCCCGATGACTCTCGAAGAGGCGTTCGTCCCTTGGTCTCGAAACCAATCGCCCCCATGGATTTTGGCCCACTCCCCCTCGGTGTCCTGCCGGAGGGTCTCCGGTCTCACTGACGCTGACTTGAGAGCATGATGTGCGATATTATGAGGCTAAAGGTACCCTCCTGATGACAAGAGTGCCAAGGGTGCTCTCTCCCGCAATGGAGTAGTCAGGGGGGTCATCCTTTCGGGAAGGCATCAAGTTCACGACGTATGGCTGGTTTGATTCGGTCATACCAAGTGCTGTCCTCTCTCTCCCACTTCCGGAAGATTGCCCAGCAGCAGTAATCCGCCACCTGTAACCCGTAGTGGGAGCGCGACTGGTGATGCAGGATCCGGTATGCCACTTTCGGCAACTGGTTCCTCATTACCGCTTGCTTGATGCTTTTCTCAACGGCTCGCCGCTTCTTGTTCACCGGAATGGTATCGGTGATAACGATGATTTCCTCGGCGTCTGCGGTCAGCTCTTCAGACAGCGCATGCCTCAGCAAGTAACCCAACATCCACTGGTATAGACGCTTGTCTTCCCGCATCTCGGGGGCGGTTCTCTCTTTTTCGTTCACCACGCAGCAAATGCGCATTTGGTCTAGATGCTCAGCAATTAGATCGAAAACGGCACCGCGCACAGGCCCGCGGTCGTCATAACAATGGAAGTATTCGATGTCCGTACCGGCTTCGATGCAATGGTACTTGTAGTCGTCAAGGCGGCCCAACATTGGAGACGGGCGGACTATGCCAACGCTGGTCATCACAAGATAGCGGGTTCCACTCTTTCCGAAGTCGAAGTTCCCAGACTCATCGAGGAAGATGTAGGCATATCGAGTCACGTTGTCATTCCCTACCGGAATATCCATGGACATCGTGAGAGCACTGGTCGGCGGTTTGCTGACATCCTGCCGATCGCCTCCTTCAATTCTCTAGCAGCGACGGTCGTCGGCTGACGATTAAGTGTTGTTCCCAAGGCTCGGATGCGCCGCACGTCATTCTACCTCCCGGTGCTAAGGTAGTCGCGCATGCTTCGACCAACCCGACGGGAATTCGTCGCAGCTTGTACGGCCAGCATAACCGGGGCTTGCGGGACAAGTAAGCCTGCCGGCTTGCCGCCCGTTAGAACGCTGACACACGGGCCGAAGCATCATTGGTTCGGCTACTACGACAAGCTCGAGTTCGATCCCGCGAGCCGCTTGGTGCTGGGTATGGAAGTCGACTTCGAGCACCGCTCTCCCCAGGCCGACGACGAGATCCGTATCGGCATGGTCGATCTCGAGGACGGCGACCGCTGGACCGACTTGGGCAGCAGCACGGCCTGGGGATGGCAGCAGGGCTGCATGCTGCAGTGGATTCCGGGCTCGTCCAGCGAAGTCATCTGGAACGACCGCGAAGGCGATGCCTACGTCAGCCGCATCCTAGACGTGAAGAGCGGAGCGATGCGCACGATCCCGTCCGCCGTATACGCGCTCTCTCCCGACGGCGCTTGGGCCGTCTCGACCGATTTCCGCAGGCTCAACGACACGCGACCGGGCTACGGATATGTCGGCATCCCGGATCCAAACTCCGACGTGCTGGCTCCGGATGAGGTCGGCATTTGGAAGGTGGACCTCGCCACGGGAGAGAGAGATCTGCTGATCTCGGTGGCGGAGGCCGCGGCGATCCCGAATCCGCATTCTGAGACGGCCGGCATGAAGCACTACTTCAATCACCTGCTGGTCTCTCCCGACGGATCGCGCCTGATCTTCTTGCATCGCTGGCGGGCTGCGGATGGGCGGGGCAGGTTTGGCACGCGCATGTTCACAGTCGGTAGCGACGGCTCCGATCCATACGTGCTGGATCCCTACGGAAAGACTTCGCACTTTATCTGGCGCGACCCCGAAACCGTGCTGGCGTGGGCGTGGCACCCGACCCACGAGGACAAGTTCTATCTGTTTCGGGATCGCACGGAAGAGACGGAGGTCATCGGCCCCGAGGTGATGCCGCTGAACGGCCACTGCACCTACTTGCCGGGCAACGCGTGGATCCTGAACGACACCTACCCGGACGAGGATCGGCTGCAGCATCCGTACCTGTACGAGGTCAGCAGCGGCAGGCGCGTGCCGCTGGGGCACTTCTATTCTCCGGCCGAGTACAACGGCGAGTGGCGATGTGACACGCACCCGAGGTTCAGCCCGGACGGCACCAAGGTGGTGATCGACTCGCCCCATAGTGGCGAGGGCCGGCAGTTGCACCTGATCGACATCTCCGAAATCGTCGGTGCCTGAGCGGCCGGCGGAGGTCCCCGCCGCGCCGAAGCTGCCAAACCGCGGGTGCGACAATGGGTCCCATGACGCCGTCTGAACTGCGCTCGCGGCTGGAGGGCGTGATCGCTTTCCCGGTCACCAACTTCAAGTCCGACTATTCGCTGGACATCGACGCCTACCGGACCAACGTCGCCGAGATGGTGAAATTCCCCCTCTGCGCGGTGGTCGCCGCTGGCGGCACGGGAGAGCTGTACTCGGTGACGCCGGAAGAGCACTTGCAACTGGTGGAAGCCACGGTGGCCGAAGCCGGGGGCAAGACCGCCGTGCTGGCGGGGGTCGGGTTCGGGGGCGGGCTGTCTGTCGAGCTCGCGCGGAAGGCTCAGGAGGCTGGCGCCGACGGCATCCTGATGTTTCCGCCCTATTACCCGAATGCCGATTTCGAGGGACTGGTGCGCTACTACAAGGCGATTGGCGAGGCGGTAGACCTAGGCTTGTTCTTGTATTCGCGGGACACCGTCAACCTGAGTCCGTCGCAGGTCTTCCGGCTGGCATCCGAAATCCCGAACCTGATAGCGCTCAAGGAAGGGCAGGGAGACATTCGCAACTACCAGCGCATCATGGAGCGGTGCGGCGACAAGCTGCACTGGATCGGCGGGATCGGCGACGACATGGTGCCCGGCTACTACTCAATCGGCGTGCGCACCTACACCTCGAGCATTGCCACGATTGCCCCTCGGCTCTCGCTGCAACTGCACGAGCGAGCTTCAATGCTCGATTACCCCAGCTTGGGACGGCTTATGCGCAATTACGTGCTGCCTTTGTACGCCATGCGTGCCCGGCGCAAGGGCTATGAGGTCAGCATCATGAAGAAAGCGATGGAAATCTTGGGCAAGCCGGCGGGCCCTGTCCGGCCTCCCCTGCCGGACGTGCGGCCGGAAGAGGTGAAAGAGCTGGAGTCGCTCATGGCCCGCTACGAGCCTGTCCTGTAGGGCCTCAGCTCCCCTTGCGGCCCGCGGGCGCGGCATCGCGCAGCGTTACCACGCCGAGCCGGATCCAGTTGATTCCCACGCCAAGCACGTGCATGTCCTGAGCCGTCAGGGCCGTGGCATAGGCGTCGAGTTGGCCGCGGTACTTCTGGAAGGCTTCGGCCGGATTGTCGATGTTGTCAGACTTATGATCGATCACCCAGACTCCGCTCGCCGTGCGGGCGATCAGATCGGCGGTTCCCGAAATCACGGAACCGTTCCTGTCCAGCATGAGCAGGGGCCACTCTCTGAGCACCTCTCGGCTGCCCATGTCACGGGCAAGCCAGGACTCGAATCGTTCGACGGCCGTGCCGATCGCCGCAATCGCGGCCGGAGTCGCCTCCACTCCCGTTAGTTCCGGCATCCGCGGCGCTAGGTCGGTGCGGCTTCCGAGCACTTCGAAGCAGCGGTGCAGGAACGTGCCCAATTCGGCGCCGCCCAGGTCGAGGTTCAAGATCAGGCCGCCGCTATAGCGCTCGTGGCGCACCTTGAAGGTGGCGGCGCATCCCTCGTCTATTTCTGACGGCTTGCGTGAATCCGGTGTCAGTTCGGTCGGCACACTTGCGGGCCGGATCGCCCGCCGACCTGTGACGGGCAGCTCTCGTGGCTTTTCGGGGTCGGCGGCGCGGATTTCTTCGGGCAGATCGATGTGGCCTTCGGACGCTACGCAAGGGATCTTCTCGCCATCGACTACGAGCGCGGCGTCTCGCTCGTCAGAGCTTCTGCTGTTTCCGCGCTCAAGCCAGCAGTGGTTGCGCAGCAGTGACCAGAAACTGCTGCCGGCCGGGATCTCTTGGGTTAGCCGCATGCCGAGGTCGCCTGCGACCGTCCTTTCTTGTGCCTCTTGTTCCTTGTCCAAGACCAGCGCTTCCGCGATCTGCTGAAGGACGTCGGCCTCCTCTTCCCATTGCTTCTCGAGGTACTCGGGCCATTCCAAGATCAGGCAGTCCCGAGCTCGAGTGAGTGCCACGTAGAGCAGGCGGCGAGCCTCGGTCTCGGCGACTGCCCGGAGGGCGATTCGCGCCGCAACGTTTTGCTCCGGACATGCATAATTCGGCCAGTAGACGATGCGTATTTGCTCTAGGAGGCGGGACAGATCGCCGAAAGATCCGTATCCGAGTGCCAGTTCTGGAAGACGTGCCCCGAACTTGTGATCCAGCTGGCAGACTGCGACCACCGGCCATTCGAGCCCCTTGGAGCTGTGCCACGTGCGCAGCACGATGGCGTCTTCGTCCAACACCTTTTTTTCGGGCTGACGGTCGTCCTGCTCGGCCTTCGCCCGCAGCCAGGCGAGGAACGTCTGGATGCCCGAGCCGTGATAGCCCCCGTGGGCGAGCGCCTCGCGGTTGGAGTTCATGAACTCGGCGGCCAAGCCCATCAGATGGACAAGGTTCGCCCGGGCCTGTTCGCCATCCGGCCAGAGCGAGACGCGGTCGAACAGCTTGATGGCCGCCAGCGTATCCGCCACCAGCGCATAGATGGTCCGGTCCGCGACGCCTTCTGCCAAGGCGTCCAACTTGTGCAGCAAGGGATCTTCAACGCGGCCCTCCTCCATGAGCTGGCGCAGGCCTTCCTCTAGACTCAGAGAGCCCAGTTCTGTGACAGCGAGATAGAGCGCCGCGTGCCGATCGGCGGAGTTGGCGAGGTACGACAACGCGTACCAGGCGAGTTGCACCGACCGGGACTCCAGCCACCCGTCCTCGGCACAGTTCACTTGCAAGCCCGCCGCGCGCATCGTAGTTGCATACGTCGCTATCGCAGCGTGGGTCTGGCACAACACGGCGATGTCCCCGCCGCGCAATCTGCGCGGGCGCTTCGTTTTCGGGTCGATCACTCGTTGGCTCGGATCCGCGAGCAACTGCTGGATTCGCTCGCCAATCGTGTAGGCTCTGGCCCGGCGCCCCCCGGATCTGGTGTTCTTCCTGAACCACACGATTTCCAGCGGCTCCATTGGGCTGGCAGGCGCTTGGGCCTTGAGCGGGGTGTATTCAGGTTTGGATGGAAATAGGGCCCGACCGAAGGCGTTGACGGCGCGCATCAGTCGGGGCTGCGAGCGCCAGTTCTGGGTCAGCGGACTGGCTTCATCCGGGTGGTTGTCGATCAATGCTCCGAACAGGCGCGGGTCAGCACCCTGGAAGCCCATGATGGCTTGCTTGAGATCGCCGACGATCAGTGTGGGGACGCCTGCATCGCGCAGCTTCCACAGCAGCTCGAACTGGAGTGGGTTAGTGTCTTGAAACTCGTCCACGACCATGCAGTCGATGCGCCCGGCCAGTGTGTCCAGCACAGTCGGGTGTGTGCGCAGCAGGCGGCCCGCCATCGAGATCATGTCGTCGTAGTCGACCAAGCCGGCCTCCCGCTTGGCGTCGTCGTAGTGCAGGAACGCTTCGTCGGCTGCTCTCAGCAACGCAGTGACATGCTCGATAGAGTGCTCCAGCGGTCCCGGATGCGCCCGCAAGCGGGCAGCCGCCCCTATCACTCGGTAGGCTAGCTCGTCATACCGCTCCGGCAACTTTAGGCGCGTGTTTGACGTGCGCAGCGTCCTGAGCGCTTGCCACAGTTTCCAGTCATGCCGCAGTGCGTCGGTACCCGTGGCCCGGGTGAGGTTGCGGAAGTCACGGATGAAGTCCTCGCGGGCTGCCTTGCTCGCACCATATGCGTGCTCCATGGAGTCGGGAAACTCCCGCAGCAGCGCAGCGGCAGCGCCCCGCACAGTCTCGCGAATCGCTTGTTCGCTCGCCGCTTTGCCGTAGCGCTCGACGATGCTCTCCGCCGTTCTCGCGATCAGCGGACCAGTCTCGCCATCTGAAACGGCGCCAATCGAGCGGAGGAGCCCAATCGCAGCCAAAATGTCGTCGCGAAAGATGTCAACCGCGGCGCGATTGTTGGAGAAGTCGTAGGAGTAACCGAAGGCTTCGAGCCGCTCGGAAATTGTGTCGGCCCTGTCAGTGCGTGCTAGCGCCCGGCGTATCAGCGTGCTCTGTTCGTAGTCGTTCAGTAGGCGTGGCTGTGGCGAAGCGCCGGCATCGAACGCGAATTCCGCGAGCACTCGCAAGCCAAAGCCATGGATCGTGGTGATGTAGGCCTCCGACAGGCGCAAGGCGTCATCGACGCGTCCCAGTTCCAGCAGCTTCGTGCTGATCCTCTCGCGCAGCTCGGTGGCGGCTGCCTCGGTATACGTGACAGCCATGATCCTCTCGGGAGCGACCTTGCCTGCCGCGACCCACTCCCCCAGCCTCTGCTGGATCGCGAACGTCTTGCCGGAGCCGGCCCCGGCAGGAACGATGCTTAGCGGTTGCAGCGGTGTCATGAATCCCGAAGAGCCGCCTCTGCGGCGAACAGTTCGACGAGTGGACTGAGATCCAATGCGAACGCAGTGACGCCCCACTCCTTCTTGAATGCTTTCCGGTCGCCTTGGTGGTTCATCTCAATCTCGCCATTACGCGCCTGCTCCAAGCGATCGCGAATCTTGCTGATGGCCTCCCCGGCCACGTCGCCTTCGACGGCATGCCAGCCGATGACCTGATTCGGGCCCGGGGGCTCGGAATCGGAGAGGCAGACCTCGTCACGCATGGTGAAATAGACAATCCCGACGCTCTTGGCGGATACCGGACGCTTGGCGAGGGGCACGTCGCCCGTCTGGTCCGGCCCTGCCGCACGGCGGGCTTGGATGTCCCCGGTCAGTGCCATCTCGCGGTATAGGCTTGCCTGGCTCTCATAGCCCCGCTCCATTCGGATGCGTCGGTCGTAAGACTTGGACCACTTGTAGTCCACGATCAACGCGTAGTCGTCGCCTACGCCCAGGATCAGATCGGCTTTGCCGACAATCGAGATGCCCAGGGCCCTGCCGCGAAGCCACTGCTCGCTGGCGAGGACGTTTGCCCCGAGATCGTCCAGTACCCTCCGCCACGCCTTCGCTGCCCGAGCTGCCCCTGCGGCCAGTTCGCGCCGCTCGACGCGCCAGTGTGGGCTGCGGAAGAACGGGGCGTGCTGCTGGATGCGGCCCTCCAGGGCGGCCTCGACGCCTCCCTCGATCTCCTCATCTGCCACCAGCTTGCGTCCGGGAGCAAATAGGTCCTCGAAGACTCCGTGGGCTAGGTTGCCTAGGACGGCCGGATTGGCCGCTTCGGGAGACCACTGCAGCGGCTCTGCTTGGACCCTCCGAAGCAGCCACGCCAGCGGTGACGTGAGCAGGGTCTCGAGACTGCTTGGGGATTCCGGGCGGGGGTTTCCGGCTTTGTCGGTTCGCAGGGCGATCAGGTCCCGACCAAGCCGGAGCGAGGAGCTGTAGAGCTCTCTTGCCGGACTCGGTGCGCAACTCTTGGCTAGGGCTACATGCCGAATCCGCCCGCGGTCAGCCGCCGAGTCCAACGTGGCAATCAAACCGGGCGCTGTCGCCGGTGCCGGGAGCAGGCGCTCGATAAAGGGCAAGCTGTCTGATGGAGCAGCCGGCGTGCCGTCTGGGTTGCGGTGTGGCACCAAGAATGTGACTGTGCCGGATACGGCTCCCAGTTGCTTGCGGAATAGCCTGCGCTGGCGGGCTTGGCGCTCCGCCCTCAGTTCGAGTCGAAGGCCGATCTCGTTCCTGATCGCGAGTCGATCCGGCTCGGAGAATACGGCCGAAGTGCCTGGGCGAACGGGATAGTGGCCGTGAGTGAAGCCCAACACGAATAGGTGCTGCACGGGTCTCCAAGACTCCTCGCCTTCCCGCCAGACCGTGACGCCTTCGAGATTGTGGTTCGGGCTGGCCCCACCGGAGATGAGTTCGGGATTGACCGACCGGCGCAGCGAGGCCCACTCGATCGTCTGCGCTCCGGCCAGTCGTCTGCGTATGCGTTCCGCCGCTTCCCGCCCTCGGTGCGCGTGCGCGGTGAAACGATCGCCGCCGTTGAGCAGGGAGGCAAAGTCGGCCAGGGCTTGCGAGAGCGTGGCTGGCTCGACGTCTCCACCGAGCAGCAGGTCCCGCATTCGGTTGGCCCTCTCGCCACGCCGGCTTGGCAGGCGCGGGCTGTAGTCGCCGTCCATGACAGCTTGGGCCATTTGTGCGCCGTCTTCGGCCGGCCACGGCATGAGCCGAGAGGAGAAGCAGACCGCCAGCGCCATTGCGGGAGCAGGCCGTTGGCGGCAGAACAGGAAGTGGAACACGGCCTCGCTGCCAAGGTCGCGCTGCCAGCGCTCGCTGGCCAATCCTGACAGGGCCAGCCCTCCCAGCCGGAAGGCGTCCTCGAGCGCGACGCTGTACTCGAAGCTGTCCGGCACGAGCAGGCCGATCGACCGAGGCTGGAGCGGTGGGTCATGGGCCAACAGTTGCTGCGTCATTCCCGCCACCGTCTCCGCTTCTTGGTAGAAGTCGCGCACTCGCAGCCATTGCGCGGTCTCGTCCACGGGGGCTGGGGCGGTGCCGGGTTCAAACAGTCGGCGCTGTAGGATGCCGAGTCCGGAAGCCGGATCGGCGCTGGGACGGTCCTCAAGGCACGCCTGAAGTGCCCGGGAGAGCTCCCGCTCCGGCCTGACGCCCGCCATTTCGGCATCACGGTTGAGCTTTCCGATCAGTGCGTCCTGCCAGCGAGAGGTGCGCGGCAATTCCTTGACCCGATGTACGCAGAGCGGCTGGCGGACCTCTTCGGAACCGACCCGCAGCAGGTGCCTGACGACCTCCAGATCGGCGGGCAGGCCCGCTTCGAGCTGGTGGTAGAGCCGCTTGAAATCGCCCATCATTCGTCGCGGTCGGTCGGCCAATCCTGCGAGTTCTAGCTCGGCCAGCGCCGTCTCGGGGTCCGAGGCCGAGACTGCCTCAACGAACTCCCGGCGCAGCGCGCGGACGGTCTCGGTCGGGGCGGAGGCGAGGCTCTCTTGCCAGAACGCCCCGTCAACTCTCGCCAAGCCTTGCTCGAACTGTGTCTCAGCGTCTTCCGGGGCCGGGATGAAGTATGCTTCCCGCGCCCGGTTCAGCAGATCGTGCCAAGTACCGATGGCGATCCCAGATCGTGCCCGGGTGGTGGCGAGTATGCGCCGCAACCGTCGACCGGCGCTGGAGTCCGGCACCAGCAGGTACTGCAGCGCGCGCTTCTGCGACTTGTCGTCCATGCGTCGTAAGCGGCCTGGTCGATCAGTCCACGTGCTGCCGCAGGGGGTCAATCCCCGTCGTCGACTCACCGATTAGGAACTAGCCTTTAGCATATAGCACTAATAGGAGTTCTAGTTAAAAGTACTGTGATGTAAGAGATAATATAGGGAATATTTCACGGATAAACTTGCGCAGGGATAGCGCCTGCAGGTCTCGCTGCTCAGGGAATGGGCTCGCCCCTGGCGAACGCTCGATCGGCATGCGCTTGCTGCAAACGCAGCGTGAGGGGTCCCCTCGAGCCGTTGCCGATCGCGCGGCCATCGACCTCTAGGACTGGTGCCAGCCCCCCCATCGTGCCGGTCGTGAACACTTCGTCCGCAGTGTAGACCTCCGTGAGCGAGAGGTTCTTCTCGATCGGGCCCAGGCCTTCATCTCGGGCCGCTTCGAGCACCGCGGCGCGCGTGATTCCGGGCAGGCAGCTGTCAGCGTGGGGCGTGAACAACGTGCCGTTCTTGACCACGAAGACGTTCGTGGCGTTGGTTTCTGACACGTAGCCGTGCAGGTCCAGCATGAGCGCGTCGTCAACTCCGGCCAGGTTCGCCTCGATCTTCGCCAAGATGTTGTTGACCAGGTTGTTGTGGTGGATCTTCGAATCGATGCACTGGGGACTGTTGCGTCGTACCGAGGCGGTGATCAGCCGGATCCCGGCTTGGTCGTACACCAGTGACTTCCATTCGGCCAGCACGATCAGCGTGCAGCCGGACTGGTTCCAATGCGGGCTCATGCCGGACGTGACCTTCTCGCCACGCGTCAGCGTGAGCCGGACATGTGCCTCGTCGGACATCCCATTGACTCGCAGCGTCTCGAACACGGCGCTGCGAACAGCCGACCTGGACGGGACGCCCGCGAAGCACATCGCGTGGGCGGAGGCGAACAGGCGGTCAAGGTGGGGCCCGAAGTCCGCGATCCGGCCTCGGTACACCCGCAGCCCCTCCCACACGGCATCGCCGCCTTGGACCGAACTGTCGAACACGGAAACCTTGGCGTCGCAGCGGGGCAAGAGGTGGCCGTTGACGTGGACTAGGATGTCGGCGTTGCGTGGGTCGGGCAGTTGCATCGGAATCGATAGGAGCGGGTCACCAGTGGCCGATCTGGGTCTGTGCGACGCCCTAGGCGGCACGCTAGCTCAAAGTGATTGTTGCAGACCGAAGACTGCCCACGTTGCCGGGCCACGACGGCCGGACTGCTGGAGAAGCCGCTCGCGTCGCGGACTTGCCCAGTCTTTGCACCGTTGCGGTCATTCTTCCGCACGCGAAGCCGTCCCGGAGCTTGGGCTGCTCGGATATAATCGCCGCAGCATGCGAAGTTCCTTGGTTTTGTTCCTCCTGTGTGCGGCGCAGCTGGCCGCGCAGTCGGCTCCGACGACGATCTACATCAGCTTGGGCGAGAAGGCCGAGTCCGTGGAGGCTTGGGATGGCTCGATTCGCGTGTCCGGAGGGGAGCTGCTCCTGTTGGAGGAGCGCCATTTCATGACCGAGGACGCGCTTGCCGGCGAGAACGCATGGAGAGCCACGACCCGCCAAGAGCAGATCCGCGGGTTCCCGCGCGTGAACTACAACGAGATGAGTCCGGCGGAGTTGCCGCCAACGCAGTATTCGCCGGTGGGCCTGTTCGCGGTCGTCGACGGGGATGACGCGACCAGCCTGCGAGTGCGCACCAAGCAAGGCAACTTCGCGTTCCGCATCGGAGATCTGGCAGCAGGGGCGAAAGCGTTTCTCGACGGCCGCGCGACGGCCAGCCTGACGCCTTCGGTCGAGAAACTGTCAGGGGCCGAGTACGAGGATGACGAGGCAGCGATCGCGCAGGTCTCCGACGGCGTTGCGGCGGCAGCCTGGGTGGCCTACAAGGATCGGGGTGACAGGGTGCTGGTGCGACTGCGCCGCGACGGATCGTGGGAGAGCGCCCAGGAAGTCACTCCCGCGCCAGCCGATGTCTGGCGCGCGTCAGCTGCCGCCGATGGCAATGGGCGGCTATGGGTGTTCTGGAGCCAGCGGGAAGGCGCCCGCTGGGATCTTTGGGGCAGGCTGCTGGATGGCGGGAACTGGCGGGAGCCGCAGAAGATCAGCACCGCGGGCTCGAACACGTTTCACCGGGCGGCCGCGACCGGCGACGGCAAAGTTGTCGTGGCGTGGCAGAGCGCCCAAGGCATGGCTGGCGGAGCGCAGACAGATATCTGGATGCGCGTGTGGAACGGGTCTTGGGGAGAGGCGCTGCAAGTCAGCGATTCGCCCGCCAACGACTGGGAGCCGCAGGTGGCCGGCGGACCTGATGGCCAGGCGCATGTCGTGTGGGACGGCTATCACGACGGCAACTACGACGTGTTCTACCGCTCGTATGCCGGCGGGAAGCTGGGCGATGTCGAACAGGTCACCAGCAGCGCGCGCTTCCAGGCGCATGCCAACGTGGCGGTCGCTCCGGACGGCACGCCATGGCTCGCATGGAACGAATCGGGCACGAACTGGGGCAAGGACCAGGGGTACCTGGTCACTCCGCCGCTGGCTGTGCCGCTGCACCAAGAGCGCTCCATCCAGGTTGTGAAGCGCTCGGGCGGATCGTGGGTGGAGCCCAAGGCAGAACTGGAGCCGTTCTATGTCTACCGCCTGTTCCCGAACTTCGAGAACCCGCAACTGGCGTTCGATGGCAGCGGGACGTTAACGATGCTGTTCCGGCACTGGACGCGCCAGCGGGCGCACAGCATCGGAGCGCGAATGATGTGGGAGACGTTTCTGACACGGTTCGATGGCGCCGAATGGTCGCATCCCGTGCCTTTGGCGCATAGCCAGGGCTCGATCGAGAAGCGTCCGGCCATGGCGCTGGTGGGCCGGGAGTTGTTGGCGGCGTGGATGACTGACAACCGCACTTTCGCGAATGCCGTGCCGCAAAACGCGGAGATCTATGCGGCCAGCCTGGGCGAGGCCGCCGGCCAGCCTGACTATTCAGCGGGGAACTTCGGGCAATTCTCGGAGCCGTTTGCCGAGGAGGTGCCGATCCATCCTTTCGAGGAGCGCAACATCGAGGCGATTCGGGGCTACGTCGTCGATGCGGGGGAAAAGCAGTTCAAGATCTATCGCGGCGACATGCATCGCCACACCGATGTGTCGCAGGACTTCAAGTACGACGGCTCGCTGATCGAGGTGTATCGATATGCCTTAGACGCGGTCGGCTTTGACTACATCGTGCCGACCGACCACCAGCTTGGCTACGACCAGGAGTTCACCTGGTGGCAGGACGAGAAGCTGGCGGACCTGTTCCACGTGCCAGGGAGGTTCGTGCCCATGTTCGGCTACGAGCGGTCGCTCAACTTCCCGAACGGACACCGCAACATCATCTTCGGCAAGCGCGGCACGCGGACGCTGCCGATCCCAGACGCCGAACGGCGCGGCGAAGAGCGCGCCGAGAAGCTGTATGCCTACCTGCACGAAAACGACGGCATCTCCATGCCGCACAGTTCCGGCACAGCACAGGGCACGGATTGGTTCAACAACGATCCCGAGGTCGAGCCGCTGCTGGAGATCTTCCAGGGGTACCGGGCCAGCTACGAGTACATGGGCGCGCCGCTGGCCGCGTCTCCGCAAAAGCTCCGCGAGCAGCGCTCCGGATTCAATCCGATCGGGTACTGGTGGGATGCGCTGCGCAAGGGCTACAAGATTGGCGTGCAAGCCTCGTCCGACCATTGGTCGACCCACATTTCGTACGCCATGATCGTCGCGGAGGAGTTCACCCGAGAGTCGATGTTCGCCGCGCTCAAAGCGCGCCATGCCTACGGCGCTACGGACAACATCGTGCTGGACTTCCAAGCCGTGGACGCAAGCGGGCAGCACCACATCATGGGCGATATCGTCAAATCGCAGCAGGCGCCGCGCTTGCTAATCCGGGCCTTGGGAACGGATCGGATCAAGCAGTTCGTGATCGTGAAGAACCAAGAGATCGTCTACACCAGCCACCCCAACCACGAGGAGTACTCGTTCGAGTACACGGACCGGAACTTCGAGGCCGGGTCGAACTACTACTACATCCGCGTGGTGCAGAACGACGGGCAGGTGGCGTGGAGTTCGCCCATCTGGGTGGAATAGGGGAAACCACGGCGATATCGCTGCGGTCCCCGCATCGAGTGCCGCCTGCAGCTGCCGCGTACGCAGACTATCTTTGGTCTGTCTCGGTCCGAGCTCCGCAACTGAACGGCGCGCGGTAGAAGCCGCTCGGACTTGCCTTCGACTTACACCTGGTCCGGCATCACATATGGCTCACGGTACTTCCGAGTGAGCAGCGCGTTCGCCTCCTCGTCGTCGGCGAACGTTTCGCTTTGCGGATCGAACTCCAGCTTGCGGCCGACGCGGTAGGCGATGTTGGCCAGATGGCACAGGGACGTTGACAGGTGGCCCTGCTCGACCTCGCAGTTGAGGTCTTCGCGCTTGCGCGAGCGCACGCACTCGATGAAGTTCTCGAAGTGGCTCACCTCGGGCAGGTCGAGATCCGGGATCTCTGGTCCGGGCGGGTAGGAAATGTCTGGAAAGCTGAGATTGTTGGTCCGGTACGACACGCCACTTGCCGAGTCAGGGCGGTCGCGCGGCAGGAACTGCCCCCGAGTAGCCTTCCAGTTGTCGTGGGAGCCGATATACCCCTGATCGGTGAAGAAGAAGCCTCCCACGCGCACGCCTCCGAAGGACGGGCTGTAGAGCGTGGTCGCCTCGATCTCGAGCAGCGTCCCGTCGGCGTACTCGAACGTGCCCACCTGCACGTTGGGCACCTCGGAGTCCGAGTCTTCCACAAACTGGCCGCCCGCACAGTGGACCTTGACGGGGTGGACCTGCTTGTCCAAGCCCCAGCGCAGCACGTCGAGGTGATGTACACCGTTGTTGCCGACCTCGGACGTTGATGTGTCCCAAAAGAAGTGCCAGCCGTAGTGGAAGCGGTTCAGGTCGAAGGCGCGGTACGGCGCCGGTCCGAGGTAGAGGTCCCAATTGACGCCTTCTGGAATCGATGACTCCTGCACCTTGCCGATGCTGATCCTGCCCCGGTAGATGACCGCCTTGGCGCGGTACGCATTGCCGAACCCGCCGCTCCGCACGTAGCTCGTCACTGATTGCACGCGCTGGGAGCTGCGCCGCTGGAGCCCCACTTGGACCATGCGCCCGTACTTGCGAGCCGCCTCGACCATCTTGCGGCCTTCCGCCAGCGTGTAGGAGCACGGCTTCTCGCAGTAGACGTCCTTGCCCGCCTGGCACCCCCAGACGGTCATCAGGGCGTGCCAGTGATCCGGCGTTGCCACCGAGATCGCGTCGACGTCGTCGCGCTCCAGCAAGCGGCGGAAATCGGTCTCCGTCTCCGGCCGGTAGCCGGCCGCCCCCTCGACTTCCGCGAGTGCGTCGGCAAACAGGCGCTCGTCGATATCACAAAGGTGCGTGACCCGCACGCCCGGCATCGCGGCGAACTCCCGGTAGTGACTGCGGCCGCGACCGCGGATGCCGATGACAGCGATGTTAATCGTGTCGCTCGGGGCCGATTGCGCCCCGCCGGATTGGGCGGATGCGGCCGCGAGGCCAGCCCCCAGCGCCGTCTTGGTCACGAATTTCCGTCGAGTTGTTGCCATTGTCTTGCCGCCCCCCTGGGCCGGTCTGAATCGAGCCGCATTCTAGCAGCCCGAGCGCGCTGCCGACAGGAACGCTTCGAAGGCAGGCGGCTATGCTAGAAGGACTATGCAACCTCGACAGCTGCGGCTGCTGCTCGCTGCTCTCGCCTTTGTTCTCATCCTCGGCACGGCCCGGGGGTTGGCGGACTTCGCGATCGAATACCTGTGGTGGACTGAAGTCGGCCAGCTCTCGACCTGGCTGACGAAACTGGCCTACAAGATCCTTCCGACGGTGGCCGCGGCTCTGATCGCCTGGTTGGCGTTGCTGTGGGCGCACCGCCGCGGGGCCGCCTTTGCCGGCGCGGACACCTCCCGCTACTCGCTGTATCGCAAGGCCGTGCCGCTCGTGCTGCTCGTCGTGGCAACCGTGTTCATCGGCTCCCGCGTCGATCCCGAGACCGTGATGAAGTATTCCGGCTCGCGCGGACTGGGCGCAAATATCGAATCTTGGGCCGATCCGATCTTTGGCAAGCAGCTGTCCTTCTACCTGTTCGACTTGCCGCTGCTGCAACTGCTCGTGCAGTACCTGTTCGCCCTCGCCCTCACCGGCGCGGCCGTTTTCTGGGCGACGGGCCGCGGGTGGCAGGTATTCCAGAAATTCACGAGCTTCCGCGCCAGCGGCGGCGACGTGGAGGAATTCGACCTCGGCCCGCAGCCCCTGCTGCTGGAAGGCGCGACCAAGACCAGCTTTGCCAAGGTCATCGCCTGCATCGCGCTGGCTGGAGCGGCAGCGTGGTTTTACCTAGGCCAGTACGGGCTGCTGCTGTCGAACCACGACTTCATGGTCGGCATGGACTACCTAGACGAGGTCTGGAGGCTGCCCCTGCGCTGGGTAGTCGTGATCGCGCTGGTGCTGTCGATCCCATTGATCGCCACGTCGCGCTTCAAGGCGATGGCATATATCGCCGGCGGGGCCATAGCTCTGCACGCGGCAGTGCCGCTCGCAGTCCAAGCGCTCTATGTCAGCCCCAACGAACTGAAGCTGGAGCAGGCGTACATCGACCGCCACATCCAAGCCACGCGCCAGGCCTACGCCCTCAACGACGGCCGGGAAGAGTTCCTCTCGCTCAGCGAGGTCCCATCCCTCGACGTCGAGGCGAACGCGACGCTGGTCGACAACATCCGCCTTTGGGACGAAAAGGCCTATACCGACACCATCACCCAGATCCAGGCCCTGCGGTTGTACTACCGCTTTGCCGACATGGACATCGATCGCTACCAGATCAACAACAAGGTGAAGCAGTTGCTCCTCTCTCCCCGCGAGATCGATGTCGGCTCCCTGGATGCCGCTGCCGACAACTGGATCAACCGTCACTGGGTCTACACGCACGGCTACGGCGTGGTCACTTCAGAAGTGAACCGCACGACGCCCGACGGCCTGCCGGTGCTGCTGATCAAGGATGCGCCCCCCGAGGTCGAGATCCAGGACATCACGATCGCGCGTCCGGAAATCTACTACGGCGAGCTGACCAACCACCCGGTCTTTGTGAGCACGGAACAGGAAGAGTTCGATTACCCCAAGGAAGACCAGAACGTGATGTCCCACTACGAGGGCAGCGGCGGGATTCCGATCCACTCCATCGCCACTCGCCTCCTGACCGCGATCCTGCAGGGCGACTACAACATCCTCTTCACCGGGCTGACGAATCCGTCGAGCCGAATGATGATCTATCGCAACGTCAGCGAGCGCCTCGAGCATCTCGCCGATTTCATCGAATGGGATCCCGACCCGTACCTGACGATCACCGACGACGGCCGCTTGGTGTGGATCTTGGACGGCTACACCACCTCGGACGCCCACCCGTATTCTCAGGCGATCCGGGTCGGCAGCTTCGGCTCCCAGGTCAACTACATCCGCAACGCCGTCAAGGCAACCGTGGATGCCTATGACGGGACCACCACGATCTACATGTTCGACACGACCGATCCGATCATCCAGTCCTACGCCAGGGTGTTCCCCAACCTGTTCCAGCCGATGGAGGCGATGCCAGCCTCGATCCGCGAGCATGCTCGCTATCCGGAGTTGATCTTCGATATCCAGGCCGAGCTCTACAGGACTTTCCACATGCGTGACCCGACCGTGTTCTACAACCGGGAAGACATTTGGGACGTGGGCAGGAGCCTCGCCGGCGACACCGGCGCCGCCGAACGCATGAAACCGACCTATATCGTGGCGACGCTGCCGGGCGAGTCCGAGCCGGAATTCCTGCTGATGCTGCCGTTCACCCCGCGCAACAAGGACAATCTCAACGGCTGGATGGCGGCCCGCTGCGACGGGGACCGGCTCGGGGAACTGATCTTCTATCAGCTTTCCAAGCAGCAGCTAGTCTACGGGCCGAACCAGATCGAGGCGCAGATCAACCAAGAGCAGCAGATCGCCCGCGACCTGACGCTCTGGAACCAGCAAGGCTCCCGCGTGCTGCGCGGCGAGATGATCGCCATGCCCGTTGGGGAGAACTTCCTCTACGTTGAGTCGATTTACATCCAAGCCGAGGCGGCTCGCATGCCGCAGCTGCGCAAGGTTGTGCTCGCGATGGGCGAGAGGCTGGTGTACGAGGACACCTTCGAGGATGCGCTGGCCGCGCTGGGCGACTTAGAGGCCGAAGACGCCGCGGCTCTGCTTGCCTCGGCCGCGGCCGAGGCGGGACAGCCCGTCGCCGACGCTGCGGAGCCGCCGATCCTTACGGTCGCCCGCCGCCTGGCGGAGTTGCGCAGGCAGGCCATCCGGCTAGCCGAGGACATCGAGGCGCTCGAGCGCGACGTAGAGCGCTGATCAGGGCTTGGCGCCCGGCCCGCTCCAGTCCGCTACGAAGATGTTGAACTCGTAGCGCGACTTGGCGTCCCTGTCGGACGCGAACACCAGCTGCGAGCCGTCCGGCGAGAACTCGGCAAATGACGTGAAGCCGCCGAACTCGGTCACTTGGCGCAAGTCCGAGCCGTCGGTGCGCATCAAGAACAGGTCGAATTCGCGGCTGTCGCAGTTGTTCCTGTTCGACGAGAAGATGATGTGCTTGCCGTCTGGTGTGAATTGGGGGGCGAAGCTGGCGCAGCCGAACTCCGTAAGTTGCCGCATGCCGCTGCCGTCGGCGTTGCCGACGAAGATCTCCATCTTCATCGGTGCCGTCAGGTTCTGTGCGAGCAGCTCTGCGTACGTGTCGGAGGCCGATCCCTCTGCTGGATGGTTCGCCCGCAGCACCAGCATCTCGCCATCGGCCGAATAGAACGCCCCGCCGTCGTATCCGAACGCGGTCGTCAAGCGGGTCTTGTTCGAACCGTCCAGATCCATGGACCACAGATCCAAGTCTCCGGCAGCCATCGAGGTGTAGACGATTCTTTCCTGTTTCCAGTTGACGGTTGCCTCGGCGTCGTAGCCGTCTGCGTCGGTGAGCCGCACCGGCTCGGAGCCGTTCAGGTCGACGCGAAAGATGTCATAGCCGGCGTGCACGGGCCATACATAGCCCTTGCTGCGGTCCGGGCGCGGCGGGCAGCTGTCGCCGGCCAGGTGGGTCGATGCGTACACGATGCTCTCGCCATCGGGCAGGAAGTAGCCGCAAGTGGTCACCCCCTTGCCCGTGGACACCATGCGCTGGTCGGAGCCATCCGCATTCATGATGTAGATCTGGTCGCACGAAGCCTCGCCACGCGTGGCCTGAAAGACCAGCTTGCTGCCGTCCGGCGACCAATAGGCCTCGGCGTTCTGGCCGCCGAAAGTGAGCTGGCGGATGTTCGACAGGAGCGGGCCCGATTCGCCCGAAGCGTCCTCGGCCGGGGTTTGCTGGGGCCCGGCACAGGCCGCGCAGAGCGCGAGTGCCAAGCACGCTGACCAGTGAATGCGCATGTGACTACCTTTCGGACCATTCTAGTAGTGGCGTTTCGGCGTCTGCGAACCAGGCAGGCTGAACTGATCCCCCGATGGAGCGTGCGGCCGTCGCTCAGCGGCTCGCCTTGGGGTCCCGCGATCGCCATGCCCAGGCGCGGTCTGGCGTAGCGACCTCCCGCAAGAGCCTGCCGAAACACCTCGATCCCACTCTCGCTCAGCGTCTTGAGGCATTGGGCAATCAGATGGCGGGAAAGTGATGCGAAGATGGGAACGGGCCGAACGACGGCACTAGGTGGCCAACGGAAATCTTGCCGAGGTGAATGACCGATATCGACGCAGTCACGAATGATCTCCTGGACTGGGCAGCCACAGACGAGTGGACGCCGCAGTTGATGGAGGTTCACATGGAGCACCTCGAAGCGGTGCTCGACATCTTCGATCTTGAGGGGGATGAACTGTTGGAGACGCTCGGTGAGGCCGCCGCTACGTTGACCGCGTTCATCGCTGAGGACTTTTTCACTGCCCGGTTCGGCGAGCACGGCGAACTGAACATAATCGACGAGTATCTCAAGCGGCACGGCTCGAGGGCGTCGGATCCGGCAAGAAAGTATCTTGAAGCGCTACGGGACTCCACTGCCTCACTGTACGAAGTCGTCGGCGTCGACTCCGGGCAGAGCATAACTGTGCGCGATCTGCTCGTGCCGCGCGAGGAGGTGACCCTACGGGAGCATCGAGTTTCGCAAGCAGCGTCACTGTGGGACCGCATTGGCGCGCGCGTTGTGCCGTTGGATGGGGACAGCGTCTTTACCAGTTCCGTTCTTCTTTTTCGCTACGACGCCGCGAAGCAAGTGCTGTGGGCGTTCGACGAATTGCTCAAGAAGGCGATCCGGGCACGCCGCAAGTCCAGCAAGCACAGAAGGCGACGTGGGAGGTCTGCGGCGGCACTTCGAGAGCGAGAGGAACTCATCCACCATCTGCCGCACGCCCGGATACTCACGCATTTCTGGGTGACGGACTTACTGGCACAGGTCATGGCCCCGTTGCCGGAGTTGCGAAACACCGACGACGAGGTGATGCTCCTCTGCGAAGTGCGTTTCCCAATCGTCGGAGACGAGGCGAAGGTCTCGGCCCTGTTGGACGGAATCGAGGGATTCGAACGGGACAGCGAGGGTGCAGGGCACTGGAGGTGGTGCGCTCCCGGTTCGCCGACGCAACGTCGGGCGAGAGTTCGCGGAAGAGATTCGGTTGCAGGATCAGGGGGCGCAACGTCCACGACGGCTCTCGGATTCGCCGAAATCGAGGCTGGCGTGTTGAAGTTGAGGGTGAACTCGATGGAGCGGGCCGAGCGGGGACACAAGTTGTTGTCCTCTCATCTGGGAGATCTCGTAGGGTCGGCGCTGACATCGAGCCAAGAGCCGAGTCAAGCGCTGCAGGAGTACCGCGCTGAGCAGCGACAGGTGGAGGTCCGGATTCCGACCGAGGAAGAGGTGAAGGCTATCCATTTGCACCTCGACGACCATTACAGGCAAACGCTCGACGAGCCGCTCCCAATGCTGGGCGGCAAGACATTGCGGAAGGCAGCGGCGACCAAGAACGGCCGCCAAGAGGCCATCGACTGGCTCAAGCAGCTGGAGAATATGGAGCACCGCCGTGCCGCGACAGAGGGACATTCGCCCTACGACACGGGTTGGATCTGGAAGGAGCTAGGTATCGAACGGCCAGGCTGAGCGGCGGTGCATCCTGTTACGTAGGACTCGTTCGTCTTCCGGGCTCGTCGAAGGGACGACGACTGAGTCAAGTCTCGGTTCTTGAATCGGACCGAACCACCAGCCTTCTTGCGATCGCTTGGCCGGGACAAGCGGAAAGATGCTTGGGGCGGTGGTGGTCTCGAGGCGCACATCGAAGGGGTTTCGCACGATCTGCAGGGTGGGAGGCAGTCCTCATGCGATTCCCGTCATCGTCGAGTTGGTACCCTACAGTTCCGCTAGGGGCAAGGCTTATTCTGTGGCTGATGGTAGGGATAGTTCCGCCCCAACCTGCACTCGCGAACGGCCGGCAGCGGATTTGCCTGGATCATCGATTCAGATCGCAGGGGCGCAGTGCAAGTGAGCGTCAAGTTGACCGTGCCCGCTGCCAGGCATGGCTGGTCGCCGGGGCCTCTGTGCTCATTAACAAAGAACCCTTCTTCTTGATGCGAATTCGCTTGCCCTATCTCCGCGTTGCGGCTCTGATCTTGGCCTTAGCGGCAGCGGTGTTTCGCCCGGCAGTTGCACAACAGCTGCAGTCGACAGTCCCGGGCTTGGGTGTCGAGGCCGCGCGCCAGGCGCTTGCCCCGTTAGGCGAGCAAGGCCGGGCGAATGTCCCCGAAATCTTTAAGGGCATTTACCTCTCGTTTTGGTCGGCGACCCTGCCGAGCAGGGTCGACAACGCGATCCAGCTCGCGCAGGACGGGCTCATCAACACCGTTGTGATCGATGTCAAGGATGCCATGGGGCGCGTGGGCTTCGATTCCAGCGTGCCGCAGGTCGTCGAATACCGGTCGCGAGAACGGATTATTCCGGACTTGAGCGCCTTGGTGCGCAAACTCCACGCGGGCGGACTGCACGTGGCCGCCCGCATGGTGACGTTCAATGACCCGATGCTGGCCCGCGCCCGACCCGATTTGGCCGTGCACAGCAAGGCTCTGCTGGACGAAGAAGGGACGCAGTTGTCTGCCGAGACGTTCTGGCAAGACGAGCGCGGCCTGCTGTGGGTCGATCCGGGGTCGCGCGAGGCCTGGGACTACAACATCGCGATTGCCAAGGACGTGCTTTCGCGCGGCGTAGACGAGGTGAACTTCGACTACATCCGCTTTCCTTCGGGCGGCAGCTTGGATGACATGCACCTGCCTGTCACTGCAGAAGACGAAGCCAAGCGCGACGTCATTGTCCGTTTCTTCAAGCATCTCCGCGAACAACTTCCGGACGCGCGCCTGTCGGCGGACCTGTTCGGGCTCGTCACCGTCTCTCACGACGACCTTGGCATCGGCCAAGTGATCGAAGACGCGCTGCCATACTTCGATGCCCTGTGCCCCATGGTCTATCCCTCGCACTACGCGGAAGGTTTCTACGGCTTCGAAAACCCCGCCGAGCACCCCTACGAGGTCGTCAACTATTCGATGAGGCTGGCAAGCGAGCGACTCCGGGCGCATGCGGCGACTGCGCCCCAGAGAGCCGCGCTGATTCCGTGGCTGCAGGACTTCAGCATTGGCGCGGAATACGACGCAGACATGGTCAGGGCCCAGATTCGAGCCGTCTCCGACGCGATGGGCGAGGACTACCGCGGATTCCTGCTGTGGAATCCCAAGAATCAGTACTCCACGGACGCCCTGCGCTAGCGCGGATTCGCCGCGCCTGCGAAAGCGGGAGTCGGACCCTGAAGCGCCGCGATGCAAGCCGCGCGAACACGGGCGGGCAGGTATCCGGCGGCATGGCGGCTGCGGTGCCGCGAGACGCATCTTGTTCCACAGACACAGAATAGATTGTATTGGCGGCCACCGAATATACTGTGTGTAGTTGCGAAGTTGCCCATCGTTCCGCTAGGCTAAGCGTGCAGTGACCGCTGTCACGCTCGCTCCGCCATTCGCAGGCCGCATTCTTCGCTGCCAGCGGGCCGGGCGCAGCGGGCGCGGATCTTTGGAGGCAAACGGCACATGCTGAGGCTCAAGCAGATCGATCTGGTCGGCTTCAAGTCGTTCTGCACCCGAGAACACTTGAGGTTCGCCGGAAACGGCCTGGCCGCCGTGGTCGGCCCCAACGGCTGCGGCAAGTCCAATATCTGCGATGCCGTGAACTGGGTGCTCGGCGAGCAGTCGGCCAAGTCCCTGCGAGGCGGGCGCATGCACGACGTCATCTTCGCCGGAACCCGCCACCGCAAGCCCGCAGGCATGGCCAAGGTCACCCTGACGTTGCACGACCCCGACGACACACTAGCGCGGCTCTTCTCCAGCAATGGCCGCTCCGGCGGACCCAAGGTCCCGCCAAGCCCCACGCCGGGCGAGATCGCGGTCACCCGCAAGCTGTTCAGCAACGGCACGAGCCAGTACATCCTCAACGGCAAGAGCGTCCGCCTGCGCGACGTGCAAGACCTGTTCCTGGGTACCGGTCTCGGCCCGAACCATTACGCCATCATCGAGCAGGGCCGCATCGGACAGCTCTTGACGGCCCGCTCGCTGGACCGCAGGGCTTTCGTCGAGGAGGCTGCCGGCGTGACGCGCTTCAAGTCCCGCCGCAAGCTCGCCGAGCTGAAGCTCGCCAACACGGAACTGAATCTCGAGCGGGTCCACGACATCCTTCAGGAAGTCGCGCGCCAGGCGAATTCTCTCAAGCGCCAGGCGGAACGGGCCGAGCGCTACGAGACGTACCGCGAACAGCTGCGCGAAGCCCTCAGCCTAGTGTTCGCCGGCCAGTTCCGCCGCTTGGAGTCCAGCCGCGCGACGCTGGAGGCCGAGACCGCCCTCGCCAAGCAGCGCTTGGCTTCGGTCTCGGACGAGACGCGGCAACTGGAGTCCGAGTTCTCCGGCAAGCGCGAGCGCGAGCAGGAATGGGAGGCCCAGTTGGAGGTCGAGAGGGCCGAGCTGTCGGACCTGCGCATCGACGAGGAGCGCATGCGCGAGCGCATCCAACAGCAGACCCGTACCATCAGCGACAACGCCGCCCGCCAGCAGCGGGCAGTGGAGGACTTGGAGACGGCCTCTAGCCGCGTCGACGGGCTGGAAGCTGGCGCGCACAGGGAGCGGCACGAAGTCACCGAGCTAGAGGGCGCCGCGAGCGCGCTGCGGCACAGGCTTGAGGGCAAGGAGGTCGAGTGCAGCGCTCAGCAGAGCAGCTTGGCCGACACGCATGCCGAGCAGGAAGCCTGCCGTGTGAGGATGTTGGACTCGCTCAACGCGCTGTCGGACACCAAGGGGCGCCTGGGCAAGCTCGACGAGACTCTGGCCGGCTGCGACACGCGCCTCGAGCGCGCTCGATCCAGCAATGCAGCAGCCGAGAGCGGCATCGCTTCGGCCACCACGCGCCGCGAGGCGCTGCTGGCCCAAGCCGCGAAGATGACAGGCGCGGTCGGTGAGCTGCGCGCTCGACGCGATGCGCTACGCGAGGCGGTGGAGCAGGGCGCATCGAGCCTGGGTTCGCTGCGCAAGGCTGCCGACGGCCAGCGCGCAGAGCGCTCTGCTCTCGCGGCGAGGCGTGATTCTGTCCACGAGATGCTGCAGCATCGCGCCTATGGCGCAGAAGCCGTCAAGGACATATTCGACGCTCTCGAGCGCGAGCCCGCCGAGGGCTTCGCCCCGCTGGGCGTGCTGGCTGACTTCTTAGAGGTAGACGCAGGCTATGAGCGGGTGGCCGAGCAGTTCCTTGCGGAAGAACTCGAGCACGTAGTTGTGGGCGACTGGGCCGAGGCAGCGCGCGGAGCGCAGCTGGTCCGCGATGAGTTCGGCGGTCGGGCAGCCTTCCTGCTGGTCCAGCGCGAGGCGCATGGAGAGCCTCAGGCAGCGCCGGGGCTGGAATCTGCGGTCCGCTTGACGGATCACGTGCGCTTGGTCACGCGCGGCGGCGGGGCGGTGCCCGCCCTCTTGCCCAAGCTGCGAGATGCGTACTTGGTAGAGGACCAGGCGACAGCAGAACGCTTGGCTGGCCTGCACCCCGATCTGTACTTCGTGCTGGCAGACGGAACGTGGTACCGCGGCCCGGTCGTGCAGGTGGGCCGAAAATCTTCCAGCGGCCCACTCGTCCTCAAGCAGCAACTGCGGGAACTGGTGCCCGCGCTGCAGCGCGCCGAACAGGCATTGGCGCAGGCAGAGCAGGACATCGAAAGCGCCGAGGACGCGGTGAGGCGCGACCGCGGCGAACTCGAGACCGTGATGGCCAGCCTGCAGGACACGGAAAAGGAAGCGCTCGCAGTCCAGCACGAGGTCAGTCGGTCCGAGGGTGTCGTCGCGGACCTGCAGCAACAGGCGCAGCAAGCAGCCGCAGACATCGAACGGCTCGAGGCCGAGCGCTCCAGCGCCGAGAGCGCCCGCGAGCGGGCGTTGGATGACCGCACGAGGCTTGAGGGCGAGTACGCCGACGCCAGGGCCCGATCAGCCGATCTCGCCGAACAGGCTCAGGCCCTCCAGGCAGTTCTGGCAAGCCTGCAAGAGGAGCGGACGACCCTGCGGACCGAGGCTGCCGCGATGGACGAGCGGCTCCGGTCCGGCATCAACTCGGTGCGGCGAGCGGAAGCGGCATTGGCCGAGCAGCGCGACCGAGCCAAGGACCTGCAGGACCAGATCCAGCGCTGGACCGACGAGAGCCGGGAATTGACCGAGAGCAACCGGACACTGGAAGAGCAGGTCGTCGGCGCGGGCGAGCGACGGGAGGCGTTGCAAGCACAGATCAGCGAAACCTCCGACCGTCTCAAGGAGTCGCGGGCCCGCACGGGCGCCCTGATGGAAGCGATCCGCGACCAGCGCGCCGATGTCGAGGCGGCGCGCGAGCGGTGTTCGGCCAAGGAGGTCGCCTTGGCGCGGCTGCAGTCGGACATCGAGCACTTGGAGAGCAACTGCGCTGCCGAGCTGGACCAGCCGATCGCCGAGATCGCCGACAGAGCGCCGGAGACCCTTTCGGAAGAGGAAGTCCGGCAGGCAGAGGAGCGTCACCGATCGATCCGCGACAAGATCGATCGCCTCGGCCCGGTCAACGTCCTCGCCCGGCGGGAATACGAGGACGTGTCCGAGCGCAAGCTATTCCTCGAGACGCAGCAGCAGGACCTGCTGGATTCGATCCGCAACACGCGCGAGGCAATCCGGGAAATCGACACCGCCAGCCGCGAGCGCTTCGAGGCTGCGTTCGAAGCGATCAATCACAATTTCCGGCGCGTGTTCGCAACACTGTTCGGCGGCGGCATTGGCGAGTTGAGGCTGTCCGACCCGGCAGACGCCGATGGCTCCGGGATCGAGATCGTCGCGCAGCCGCCCGGCAAGCGCTTGCAGAACATAGCGCTGCTGTCCGGCGGCGAGAAGTCGCTCACCGTCATGGCGCTGTTGTTGGCGACATTCCGCTACCAGCCCAGCCCGTTCTGCGTCTTGGACGAGGTGGACTCGCAGTTGGACGAGGCCAACACCATACGGCTGCGGGGCCTGATCCAAGAAATGGCCCCCGAGACCCAGTTCATCGTGATCACGCACTCCAAGACCATGATGGAGGCGGCCGAGGCGCTCTACGGCGTCACGATGGGCGAGGCTGGGGTTTCGAAGCTGGTGTCGGTGCGCATGGCCGGAAGCAGGATCGCGGAAATGCCGCAAGGAGCGGGAGCGCAGGAGAGGGAAGCGGTGGTGGCATGAGGCCTCTCCGCACCCGCAAGGCAGGCTTCCCCGCTCGTCTGAGCCGCCCCCTATAATCGTGTGCGACGCGGCACCGCGCGACGCTGCCCGGCCGCGATCCCAAGAAGCGCATGAGTCGAACCAGAGTGGCGTTCCAAGGGGCGCGCGGGGCATTCAGCGAGCAGGCTAGCAAGCAGATCCTTGCGGGCAGGGAACTGTCGTTCGAGCCGTGCGAGAAGTTCTTCGAGGCCTTCGAGCTCTTGCGCGACGCCGCCGTCGACTACGCCGTCATCCCGGTCGAGAACACCCTGCACGGTTCCGTGCACGAGAACTATGACCACCTGCTGAACTACCGCCCCGAAATCTTGGCCGAGACCCATGTGCGGATCGTCCACAACCTGATTGGGCGGCCCGAGGCCTCTCGCTCGCAGATCCAGCGGGCCATCTCCCATCCGGTGGCGCTGGCACAGTGCTTGGACTTCTTCCGCCGCAACCCCGGCATCAGCGCCGAGACGCACTACGACACCGGCGGGAGCGTGAAGACGGTCATGGAGGGAGACGACCCGAGCTTGGGTGCGGTGGCTTCGGCCGCCGCTGCGGAGTACTACGGCGCGAAGATCATCGAGACCTCGATCGAGGACGATCCGGAGAATTACACGCGGTTCTTCCTGCTCGGTCGCGAGCCCTCGCCGGCCGAGCCCGCCGGCGCGTGCAAGACTTCGCTGGTGTTCATCACCAAGAATGTCTCCGGGGCTCTCTTCAAGTGCATGAGCGCCTTCGCGCTGCGGGATATCAACCTGACCAAGATCGAGTCGCGCCCGCTGAAGGGCCGTCCGTTCGAATACTGCTTCTACGTCGATATCCTGGCCTCGCCGCGGGAAGAGAATTGCGCCAACGCCATGGCGCACCTAGCGGAGGTCACGGAGTTCTTGGCGGTGCTGGGCTCCTACGAGCCCGCTAGTGTGCCCGGCGGAAATTGATTTCATCCATCTTGGGCGGCCGGAGACCGGACCTCGGACCGGAATTGGCTGCCCTAGCTGGCTGGTGTACCTTAGTGGCGAATCGACCGGCGTCCCGCAGCCAGACTTCGCGTCGAACGAGAATCTAGCCGGAACTTCACGGCGGGTTCAAGCCGCATTTTCCCCATAACCCCTTGAGTGCATGGGGTTTCTCCGGTTCTAAGGCGGCTCTCAGCCTGTCACGGTTATGGAAACATCTTGTTTCGGATCGATGCCGAGCAGATCGAATGCCCGGCGCTGGAGCCGAGTGGGCTTGGTGGCGATCGTGATGGCGGCCTGCTCCGGGGTCGGCAGCCGAACCCGGTTCAGCACCAAGCTGGCCAGGTCCCCCAGCAGCGTCGGGAAGCTG
>JAJEHF010000123.1 GCA_022823865.1 Bryobacterales bacterium | reverse complement strand
TCACAACGGTTCCCGCTCAGAGACAGGACCCCGCCACGAGCAACCGTTCGAAACCTACCCGGCCCCAACCAGCGCAAGCATTGCTGCGCGTGAGCTCAGGCGACAAGACACATAGTCAAAAAAGGGCCTGAGTAGTTACCGACATTCTCCAGATTGCGCAACCAGAGGAGCCAGTGGTGAGGCATCGCCACCGCCCTCAGCGGAAGCTCCCATTCGCGGTTCGCGGCTGGCTTGACGAAATGGTCCGGGTCCCGGCTCTGCTCGTTCGTGAAGCGGTGGTGCAGGAGATGGGTCTTGCGGAAGTTGGTGAACGGCACCATGCAAGGAACAAGCGCGAGACGTCCCCACCAGAGATTGGCAGCGCGTGTCGGGCCCATCAACCCGTGTACCGCCTCGTGGGCCATCACCGTGCCCACAAACGCCAGGTAGGAGCGGACGAGCACGTCGGCTACGTAGGCCCAGCCATTAGACGGCACGAGGAAAAGTCCGCCCAGGCTTCCGCCAACAACTGCGCACACCACAAATCTGCTGAGCAGGTGAAGATTAGCGCGCTTCCACAACTCCCGCCGCGGTCTCGAGGATTCTGAGACTTCTATTGCCGATGCTGTAGCCATTCTGATCGTGCTAGGGGCTGGGTCGAAATTTCTACGCGTGTCTCGAATTACAGTGAATGCCTTTCCGGCCCGTGCAGGGCGGTGACCCCGGGATGACGCTACCCCAGTGCCGGACCGGCGTGGCCTCAGTATAAGGGACGGATTTCGTCTATCAGGATCCAGTCCGCTGGGTGAGTCCGGAGCTTCGTCGCGCTCTCGAGCGGACGCCCCAATTCTTGAATTGCTTCTAATCCGGCTTTTCCGAAATGTCCTGAAGGAGGAACCGAGGCGATTCCGCGAGCCTGTCAGCGCCGGGGGAGGGCCGAACACTCTATTAGGTGCCCGCGCTGTGCGAGCCCAGTGTTTCTGTTGCTGTGATAGCCGGGCGCCATCTGCAATGAAAAAGCACGACTTCTCGCTGCGACAGCTTTAGTACGTCGTGGCCGTAGCGGACACGAAGAGCTTTCGCCAAGCGGCCAAGCGCTACGACGTGTCCCAGACTTCCCTGAGCGCGCAGGTTGCGAAGGTTGAAGCCGCACTGAAAGTGCAGTTGTTCGAGCGTCATCGTCGAAGCGTGTTGGTCACTGAAGGAGGATCTGAGCTGATCGAATGCATGCGGAACGTTCTGGTTGACGCGGACGATGTCAGCATTGCCGCACGGCGCTTGTTGGAACCTCTAGCAGGTACGCTGCGAATCGCCGTAATTCCCACCATCGGACCCTACCTGCTCCCCACCGTAGCTGCGAAGCTGCGCCGGGAGCTTCCGCTCTTGACACTAGCTTGGCTGGAGGAGAAGACCGAGACACTAGTTCGCCAGATTCGTCATGGAAGTCTCGACGGTGCGTTTCTTGCTTTGGAATCGGACATCGGGGACGTCAGCTGCGAGACCATTACGCAGGATCCGTTCGTGCTTGCAGTGCCGCCGTGTCACCGCCTTGGAGACTCGTCAACGCCCATACCCCTGAGTTCCCTGCAGGGCGAAAGTCTCCTTCTGCTTGACGAAGGGCACTGCTTGCGCGATCAGGTGATCGAGTTCTGCAGCGGAGTTGACGTTGATGAACTTGCCTTTCGGTCGACGAGTTTGCCGACGCTGGTGCAGATGGCGTCCGCCAACATGGGTATTACCTTGCTGCCACTTATCGCGGTGCCTGCCGAGACACATCGGTCTGACCTCGTGACGCGTCCAATAGAGCCACCGACGCCACACCGGACCATCATCCTCGCTTGGCGGCAGCAATCGGCTCTCGCAGTGGCGATGCGGGAGATCTCCCAGACCGCACGGCTTGCGGTCCAGAACCGTCCCGCCGCGGACCGGCCCGCGGTGTCCTGACGACCGGCCGCACGTTCTGGACAAGGCACCAAGGCCGTCGAGCATCAGATACGGGGCGCTGCCGAGATCCTGACTCCTCGGCAGTCGGACGCCCTGAATCGCTGCGTGCCGATCCGGGCCAAGAGCGACAGACTGAATGGCCGAATCGCCTCGCGAGGGCTGGTGCCAGACCCGATTCTGACCTGAGCTAAGATGGCAGCCCTGATGGACTACGCACGAATGTTCTCGCTTCAGGGGCGCACCGCCCTAATCGCCGGCGCTAGCCGCGGCATCGGACTGGCGATCGCCAAGGCCGCCGCCGCCCAGGGGGCGAACACGGTGCTGGCCGCGCGCTCGACAGGCGTTCTAGAGGACCAAGTCCAAGCCCTGCGCGAGGCTGGCCTGTCCGCTGAGGCCGTCCGGCTCGACGTCACAGATACCGAGTCCATCGAGTCGGTTGCGGCCGCCTGCGGCGATGTGGACATCTTGGTCAATGTTGCCGGCACGAACATCCGCAAGCGCTTCCAGGACTACTCCCCCGAGGAGTACGAGCGGATCATGCAGACGAATCTGCACGGCATCGTGCATCTCACCAAGGTGCTCGGCGCACGGATGGTCGAGCGCGGGCGCGGCGGCAAGATCGTGCACATCGGCAGTCTCATGTCCGTGTTGGGACTTCCGTACCTGTCCGTCTACGCGATGACCAAGAGCGCCTTGGCCGGCCTGACGCGTGTGCTGGCCGCGGAATGGGCGCACGCCGACATCCAGGTCAATTGCATCGCGCCGGGCTTCATCCTCACCGACCTCAATCGCGACATGTGGCAGCCCGAGCACATGAAGGGGTGGCTCGCGGGAGTGCAGCCGAATCCCCGCCTCGGCACGCCGGACGATATCGCGGGACTGGCTGTCTTTCTTGCCAGCCCGGCCAGCGATTACATCACGGGCCAAGTGATCGCCTCCGATGGCGGCTACACGACCACGGCAAAGTGGCCGTTCGAGCCGAGCCTCTGAGCCCTTGCCCGCACGTCGGCAGGGTTGGACCGGCTATGACGCCTCGCCGCGGACTAGGTCCTCACGGGTCTCTCGCTCGCGCACGATGCGGAAGGCCTCGCCGTCCACCAGCACTTCCGCAGCCCGCGGGCGGGAGTTGTAGTTCGACGCCTGCACGAAGCCGTAGGCGCCAGCGGTGGCGACCGCCAGTAGGTCGCCTGCGGAGCATGCCGGGAGCTCGCGCCCGGTGGCGAAAAAATCGCCACTCTCGCAGACTGGCCCGACGACGTCGCACAAGAGCCGCGGTCCGCCGGCGTCGAACACTGGCAGGATCTCATGGTGGGCACTGTAAAGGGCTGGACGGAGCAGGTCGTTCATGGCCCCGTCCACAACCAGAAATATCTTGCGATCGGCTTGCTTGTACACCAAGACCGAGGTCAGCAAGGCGCCGGCCTGTCCCACGATGGACCGCCCGGGCTCGAGGCCCAGCGCGAATCGGCTGCCCGCGAAAGCCGAGGACAGCATCTGGCAATAGCCTGCGATCGATGCGCTGGGCTGGCCTTGCTCGTATCCGACCGCAAGGCCGCCGCCTAGGTTGATTCCCTCAATTGGCAAACCGCTCGCGCACAGGCGGGCCGCCAACGCCAGCATCTGGCTTAGCACCTCTTCGAAGACGCTGGTGTCGAAGATCTGCGAGCCGATGTGGCAGCTGATGCCTGTGAATTCCAGCGGGGACCATTTGGCGGCCTCGCCATAGAGCGATTCGGCGGCCTGCAGGCCAATCCCGAACTTGTGCTCGCTAAGCCCCGTCGAGATATACGGATGAGTCTTCGCGTCGATGTTCGGGTTTACCCGCAGTGCCACGGCGGGCTTGGCGCCGATGCGCGCCGCGACCTCGCGGAGCATGTCCAGTTCTTGCTCGGACTCGCAATTGAACGCGCCGATGCCCTGCTCGAGCGCGTACTCGAGTTCGGCCGCCGTCTTGCCGACCCCCGAATAGACCACCGTGGAAGGATCCCCGCCGGCACGCAGCACGCGGTAGAGCTCCCCTCCGGAGACGATGTCGAATCCGGCGCCCTCGGCTGCCAGCAGTGCCAGCACGGCCAGGGACGAGTTGGCCTTGACCGCGTAGTGGATGCGGTGCGGAACGTCGGCCAGGGCGCGTTCATAGGCGCGGTAGTTTTCCCGGATAGCGCTGGCGGAATAGACGTAGGTGGGCGTGCCGACGGCTTGTGCGATGGCGCTAAGGGCCGCGTCCTCGCAGTAGAGCTGGCTGTCCCGGTAGTGGAACTCCTGAAGGGGCATGGCTGGACGTCCTCCGGAGGCCTCACTCTGTCACGCGAACTACGATCGCCGTCCTGTCGTCGGACTGCGGCGTGCGCGAGCTGAAGAGGCCAACATCGGCGAAGATGCGCTGCAGGACCGTATCGGCAGACTCATCGCGATTGGTATCGAGGATCTTCAGCAGGCGCTGCTCGCCGTACTCCTCATCACGTTCGCCAAGGCTCTCGGTGAAGCCGTCCGACACGCTCACCACCAAGTCACCGGGCTGAAGAGCCAGCTTCACGTCGTCATAACTTGCGTCCCGGAACAGGCCCAGCGGGATGCCGGACAGCTCTACGCGCGACAGCTTGCCCTTGCGGTAGACGTACGGGTACGGCAGGCCCGCCCCAGACAGCACGAGCAGTCGCTCGCCGGGATGCCACTTGGCATAAGTGGCCGCCAGGAAAGTGGCGCCCGGCCCGCGATCCACCAGCGCCTCGTTGACGCTCCTCAGCGTCTCGCTTGGCGACATTCTGGTGTGGGCGGCCGAGCGTAGCAGGCCGCTCGCCAGCGCGGCGTAGAGAGCCGCTGCGGCACCCTTGCCGCTGACATCGCCATTGAGGATGCCGATCGTGCCTTGATGCTGGTAGAAATCATAGAAGTCACCTGACACCACCGACGCCGGATCGTTTCTCGCGGCAATGTCGAGCCCTTTGGCGCACAGGCGTCCGTCCGGCAGCAGGTGGCTCTGCAGGGCGCGGGCGGCGGCTAGGTCGCCGGCCAGCCGCGCTTCGTTGCGCTCCTTTTCCTCGTACAGGCGGGCATTCTCGATGGTCGCCGCCACTTGCGGCGCCAGCAGCATCAGCATGGCCAGGTCGTCCTTGCTGAACCGGGACGGAGCAAGGCTCTCCAGATCCAGCACGCCAATGACGTTTCCCTTGACAATCAGGGGCACTGCGACCTCTGAGCGAATGCCTGCCAGCGACTCGATATAGCGCGGATCTGTCGACGTGTCCGCTACCAGCACCGCCTTCCCTGAGACCGCCGCAGTACCTACCAAGCCATCGCCGACGGGGATGTCCCGCCAGCGGACCCGCTCTTGGAACTTGACCCCGAAGTAGTGCCGCAGCAGCGGGCGCTGCGGATCCTTGAGATACAGAGCCAGCGCGTCGTAGGGGATCAGGTCGTGCACGATGCCCGCAACCTTCTCCAACAGATCGTTCAGGTTCAGAATGCTGGAGTACTCTTGGGCGATCTTGTGCAGCGTCTCCAACGTCGATCGGTGCTTTTCTTGCGCGTGGTATAGCTGGGCGATGTCAATCGCGAGCGAGAACCGAGACGCCACCAGTTCCAGCAGGTCCGAGACGCGACGATCGAAAGCGTTTGGGTCCGCCGATTGCAGGTCCAGCACGGCGACAACTTGATCGCGGGCGACTAGGGGCACGGCCAACTCGCTGCGCACACAGTCAACCGCCCGCACGTAGGCCGGATCGAGATCGACGTCATCCACGAGAACTGTCGCTTTGGTAACCAGCGCCCGGCCAGTCAGGCCGGAGCCGGGCGGGACGCGCAGCGAATGCGCTACTTCGCCGGGAAACCCGACGGAATGGGCGATGCGAAGATGCCCGTCTTCGGTGGGGAGCAGCAACGCGTACAGTTCGTAATCGACGATCTTCTTGACGAGTTTCGACAGCTCGACGAGCAGGGCGTCGAGGTCCAGCGAGTTCGCCGCCGCAGCTTCCGACGCCTGCAGCAGGATGGCGATCCCGTCGGTGCTTTCTCTGCTCGCGCCGAGAGACGCGGATGGCGTGGTCGTCGTAGCCATGGTCGCGCCTGGCATGCCCGGGGCAGAAGTGTCTCGGTCGCGGTGGGAAGCGCCGGGAGGGCGGGCTGACCGGCGGCGCTGCCGAACTGTTCTCAGGTTAGCCCAATCGGCTGCAACCGCAAGGGTTTGAGCCCGTGCGACGCCCTCCGCCGCGTCATGCCGGCGAGACCCCCGGAAAGTCCAATGCGCGGCTGGACTCCACCCGGGACGCTCCGGCCGCCAGCAGCGATTGCGCCGCGGAGACTGTCTCGATTCCGCCGGATCCGACCACGTCCAAGTCGTCCCCGAGCGTCTGGCGCATCAGTTCGATGTGGCGCGGCTCGGTTGGCTGGGCGAAGATTCCAGTGGCGCTGGCGGCCGCGGCCGCCCCCGCCAGCTTCGTCACGACACACGCCTCGACCCCTTGGCGCTTGCTCAGCAGCGGCACCTCCAGGATCACGTTCAGGCGCGCCTGGCGGCATTCGGCGACTTGCGCCACGGCCCGGATGTCGATGAAGGCCGCGTCCAGGTCGCCGGCCCGCAGGGCTCCGATATCGGCGACCATCCAAAGCTCGTGCACCCCCAGCCGGAGCAGCAGCTCGGCCTCCGCGCACTTGGCGGGAGTGAGCGTCGCGCCGTGCGGATAGCCCACGTATGAAGCTACGCGCGACCGGGCGCCGGCCAGCCTGCGCACTGCCAGAGCAGCCCATCTCGGCTGCACGCACACGGAGCGGAACCGCGCTCGCCGGGCTGCCGCCAAGAAGCGCTCCGCTTCCGGCTGCGTCACATCGGGTCGCGGCAGCGACAGATCGAGCGCACGGGCCAGCCCATTGGCGAGCGTCACTTCTGGCGCGGAATCGGCGGGGACGCCGCAGGCGCAGGTGTGACCGCTTTCCGCGCCGGATACCGCCAGCGCGATCTCGCGCGCCAGCTCGGCTCGTTCTGCGTCGGTCATGGGCCGCACTCCCCATTGTCACCGCCCTTTCGGCGGCGGTGCAAGGCGGATCGCATCCCGCCGCGATCGGGCGGCAGAGGGATCGTTCCGAAAAATCATTTGCAAACCGAGCGGCCATCTGCTTCAATAACCGACAGACAGGCGCTTGGCTTGGCTGCGCGGCGTGTCGCGGGCCGGTCGGGCATGCGGTGGATCGCACGTGGATAAGCGACTCAAGCAGCTCATTAAGCGTCTGGGCCATGCGATTGACGAATCTCTATCCGAATCGGAAGGAATCGCCGAGGTGATCGGCGAAATCAAGAAAGAAGGTTACGACGTGCTGCTAGTGCTTGAAGCGACTGTTGGCTTCAGCCAAAGGAACCCCAAGACCGGTGCTTCCGTGGTCGATCAGGCCGCACCGAAGGACCTTGACTCTAGCCTCACGCCTCAAGACCAGCAGTTCCTAAAGGCCTTGAGCATCACCCTTGAAAAGTGAGACGAAACATACATCGCTACATAGTTGCCGAGGTCTAGCGTGATTGCGGGGTTGAGTTCGTTCGCCGGACTGCCAGTACAGATGGCATCCAGCGCCTGTTGCCATTTGCCTTGAAGCGAGTTTCGAGCAAGGAGGTCCGAGTTGCCGGAACGAAGAAGGTTTGCCGTATTCATTGACTACGACAACATTGCGATCGGCATCAAGGCCTCGCGGAACCGCAACTTCCGGTACGAGCTTGTCCTGAACTGGATCCGCTCCCGCGGCGAAGTGCTCACGCAGGTGGCCTACGGCAGTTGGAGCAGCCATGCCGGTGCTAGACAGATCCAGAGCAGGCTGGCCGCGCAGGGCGTGCGCATGGAACATCTCGAGACCGTCCCGAGCGGCGGCAAGAACGGAGCCGATATCGCCTTGGCGCTCGAGGCGCTGGAATTGGTGTTCACGCAAGAGCACATCGATGCATTCTGCATCGTCAGCGGCGACAGCGACTTCCTGCCGCTGATCCACAAGCTCAAGCGCTACAACAAGCGGGTCTACATCTGCGCCAGTCAGGACACGATCAGCGCCAACCTGCGGCGCAATTGCAACGAGTTCATCAGCTACGAAGAGCTCTTGCTCGCCCCGGAGGGGCTCAAGCGGGATGGCGCTGGCCCCAAGCCGCCGGCTCGGCGCAAGCCTCGCTACGACCCGCTCGAAGAGGCGCTCCCGTATGTCAAGGATGCGATCCGAGACATGGACCGTCGCGGTGAGCCCCCCTTCATGAACGAACTCTCCGAATACATCGCCTATCGGGAGCCCGACTTGGACCCGCGCAGCTTCGGCTGTGACAACTTCAAGGATCTCATCTACGGGATGTTGGAATCCGGCCATCTCTGGCGGAAGCAGATCGCCCCGCACATGTTTTGCGTGGCGATATCGGACCAGCGTGACGCCCCGCAGACGCGGCAGTTCGAGCGCTCGCGGCGAAACGACCGGCCGCGCGAGCGCCAGGCACGGCGAGAGTTCGATGGGCCGCGGGGATTCGCACGTTCCGGTGCCGCGGGAGCTCGTTCCGGTGCGTCAGCGAGCCTCGGCGGAGCGGGGGAGTCTGGGCGGACGAGCCGGCCGGATGCAGCCGAGACCGCGGTGAGACTGCCTCAAGGAGACGCCCTTGAGACAGTGGTGTCGGTACTGGAGGCCGCAATTGAGCGCATCGAGAACGACGGGCATGTGGCAGACATAGGGCTGGTGTATGAGACAGCGCTGCGGATTGACCCGAAATTGAGGTCGCACGGCGTGCGCCGGACGGCCTTCCAGCCGTTGCTAGAGCGGATGGCCCGCGATGGCTTGTTTACGCTGTCCGATGCAGACAGCAGAATCGTGGTCGCGACTTCACGGCGGGACGAAGCAGCGCCCGCGGCTGCGGGCTTGCCCGCCGGGCCCAACGCGGCGGGGGCAGCGCCAGCAGAGGCGAAGGCGGCAACACCGAAGGCCGCCGCTCCGGCGCGAGAGCCGGTCCAGAGCGTTGATTTGGAGTTCAAGGTCGGGGGCCCGGTGGCCGATGCGCTCGCGCTGATCGTGCCAGTGTTGCGGGCAAACAAGGACCTGGCTGGCCCGGGCCTGAGGCGCGATGAACTCAAGGATGCGGTGCTGCAGGTCCAGCCCGGCTTCAAGTGCACGAACTACGGCTTGAAGACTTACCGAGACCTGTTCGCCCGAGCGCGCAACGAGGGCTTGCTGGAGACTCGCGACGAAGAGGGCCGCGGGACGCGCTACTTCGGCACCGCTCGGCTGGCGGGAGTGCCTTTGGAGAAGGGCTAGCCACGACTATTGTCCTGGCCGGCGCCGCAGCCTGGCGCGCCGCTTATAGCGTCTGCGTGACCTTCGAGAGCATGCGCGGTCGATCGGGGTTGAGGCCCTTGCTTGCGGACAGGTGGCAGGCGAACAGCTGTGCCGGGATGACCATCGGGATCACCGAAAGCAGGTCGCGCGGAAGGTCGGGGCTGGATGGCGGGATCTCGGCAACTTCGATCCGGTGCGCGCTGGGCAGTGCCCGCAGCGTATCCGGAGTGCCGAAGCAGACGGTCTCGGCTTGACTGGCATGGAGTCTGGACAGCAGGGATTGGGTCTGTTCGAAGGTTGGGCCTGCCGGGCTGAACGCGAAGACCGGGAACCGCTCTTCGACTATGGCGATGGGCCCATGCGCAAAGTCGGCCCCCGAGAATCCCGTCGCCACGACATAGCAGGTCTCCATCAGCTTCAGCGCGAACTCGAAGCCGTTGGCCTGGTTGAAGCCGCGGCCGATCACCACGGCATGTGACATGTCGCGAAAGCTGCCGGCGAGTCTCTGCACCGACTGCTCGCCGTCGAGTTGCGCCGCCACGGCGCAGGGTATCTCCTTCAGGTTGTCCGCGCTGATCTCCGCGCCGAGAGCGCGGGCCAGCCAGTACAGCATGGCCAACTGGGCCGTATACGTCTTGGTTGCCGCAACGCTCTTCTCCTTGCCGGCTCCGGTGGCGAGCACCTCGTCCGCCAGTCCTGCGAGTGTGCTGTCGGCCTCGTTCGTGATTCCGATGCAGAAAGCTCCCAACGACTTGGCCGCTTCGACATAGCCATTGATGTCAGTCGATTCGCCCGACTGCGAAATGCCGATCACCAAGGTGCCCGGCGGCAGCGAGAGCCGGTGGTACAGAGTCGCCACCGACGGCGCGGCCAGCAGGGTTGGCAGGCCGAGCGTGATCTCGAACAGGTAGCGTCCGAAGATCGCGGCGTGGTCGGAGGTGCCGCGAGCCACGATCACGGCGAAGTCGGGGCGGCTCCGCGAGAATCGCCGGCTGAGGCGCGCAAGAGTTTCAGGCGGGCTGGCCAGGATGCGCTCTAGCACGGCAGGCTGCTGCCGGATCTCCTCGAGCATCATCGACATAGGGCGCATCCGCGAGCTGGCCGAAGCGGGCCGGCGCCGTTGCCGGGGAGCAGCCTGGCCGCAGTTGGTACAGGCTAAGCCCTAGACGTGGCAGGTCGCCATGCCGCGCTTGACCAAGTACTTCTGATGGTAATCCTCGGCGAGGTAGAACGAGCGGCTGCGCTCGATCGCGGTTGCGATCGGACGCTCGTGCCGGCCGCTCTGCTCCAGTTTCCGCTTCGACTCCTTGGCTGCCGCGAACTGATCGTCATCCTCGCAGAAGATCACGGAGCGGTACTGGTAGCCGAAGTCGGGGCCTTGCCGGTTGACCTGGGTCGGGTCGTGGCACGACCAAAAGGTCTCCAGCAGCGTTTCGTAGCTGACGCGACGTTCGTCGAACTCGACGCGGACCACTTCGGTATGTCCCGTGTCGCCCGCGCACACGTCGCGATATGACGGGTCGGGCAGATGCCCGCCCGCGTAGGCGACGCAGGTGGACGTCACGCCCGGCACGTTGCCGAAAGCGACCTCCACTCCCCAGAAGCAGCCGGCTCCGAAAGTTGCAGTCTCCACGTTGAATCTAGCTCCTTGCCCCGGTAAGCCTCAGGGCTCAGTCCTTCAGGACGCTCAAGTGCTCCTTGTAGATGGAGCGGGCTGCGATGAAGTCTGCATGGTCTAGGCGCAGTTCCTTGCTGATTGCCCTGATCTCGTTGTCTTCCTTGACGCTGATGGAGTGGTCCGAGGACGACACAGCGAACAGGCAGTGCAGCAGAGCCTGCTTCTGCGGACGCGTCGCGACCCGGTTGAATTCTTGGGTGACGACGAAGTTCTCCGTGGCTCCGAACAGCTTGTGCTGCCCCTTCGCGATCTGCACCACCAGCACCGCTTGCTCTTCGGGCAGGCCGCCCACGCGCTCCACGATGCGCTCCATCTCGGCGATCTCTTCCGCGCTGATGTCGAAATCGGCGTTGGCCACACGGCCTAGGATAAAGGCGAATGCCGCGATGTACTTCGCCTGCTCCTCGGGCAGCCTGTCGATGGCTTGGCTGATCCGCTGCACCGTATCGGAGTCGCGCGCGGACTGGGACTGACGCCTTGGTGGCTGTCGGAAGAAGTCAAGCAAAGCCATCGCAGAGTGTCCGCCCGCCAGCGTCCGGCCGGAGCGCTTAATCAGCTTACCAATCTCGGCGCCCGCGGCTGGTCCGGCGCACTCTCCGGCAGCGCCCTACGGCGGGCGTGGCTAGCGCCGTCTGCGGCGCGGCCCGGTCTTCGAGAGCGCCGCTTGGATGGCCTGCTCGGCCAGCGGGGCCATGACCTTGTAGCCCTCGGTATTCGGGTGCAGGCCGTCGTCGGCGAGATCTTGGCGCAGCCGGCCGGCCTCGTCCACCATGGCGTCGTGGTAGTTGAGGTAGCCCCAGCCCTTGGAATCGCAGAGCGCCGCCAGCCATCGGTTCAGCTGCAAGATGCGCGTCGGATCCCGATAGGGCGTGCGCAGAAAGCGCGGGTTCGCGTCCTTGTGATAGTCACTAACCGGCAGGATGGAGGCTATCACCGGGACGATTCCAGCCGCCTCTGCCAGCAGGCCGATGGCCTCCAGATTGTGTCGGATGGTGGCGTCGGGCACGCCCCGCGCCAGGTCGTTCGTTCCGGCCAGCAGCACCATCACGCTCGGCTGGAGATCGATCACGTCGGGCTTGGTGCGGCCCAGCATCTGGCCCGTGATCTGCCCGCTGATGCCGCGATTGAGGTACTGCTTGCCGGCGAAATACTGGTTCAGCCGCCAGCCGTCGGTGATCGAGTCGCCCAAGAACACAACTCTCGGATCGCTGGTCTCGACGGATCCGACCATGCGATTGGCATCCGCATACCTGCGCAGGTTGTCGCGGTCGGAGCCGAGCACCTGTTGTTCCCGCAACGCCAGCGTGGCCCGGAAATGGGCCTCGAGCCTCTGGATGCCCTCGCGCAGCTCGGACAGCTGGCGCCCGATGTCCTCGGAGAATTCGGCCGACTTCGGCAGCGTGTCCGACAGCTGCAAGTAGGCCTTGGCGTTCGTCAGCATCTGGTACAGCACGCCGGTGTGGTCGCGGCTGGGAGTGGTGCGCAGAGTATTCACGCCTTGCCGGAAGTTCTCCTGCAGCGGCGCTCCGGCCCGGGAGAGCTCGGGAATCACGATGCGCGTCGCTTCCAGCAGGTCTGAGATGCGATCCATCACTTCCGCCGCTTCACTGCCGCTGAGCCTGTCGGAGGGCTGGCTCCAAGCTGCTGGGGGAGCCACAAGCGCCAGCACCGCGACGAAGAAGAGAACGAATCGCTGCATGGGTCTCAGTCTACTGAGTTCAGTCGGGGAACGAGCTCGCGGTAGACGGCGTCAGCGGACCAGGCCTGCATCGACGTGCTGGGCTCGGCAGCCCGTTTGTACGTGATCGCCGCGTCCGCCACGCGCAACACCGTCATGCTCGACCCGCAAGGCCCGTTGCGGGCCGGATCGGTGGGACCGAAGATTGCCACGCCGGGCCGACCCAGTGCGGCGGCCAGGTGGAGCGGGCCGCTGTCCACCCCCACCACGGCTGAGGCGCGCCGCGTCGCCCCGATCAGTTGTGAGAGCGTCGACGGGTGGGCTTGGACCGCGCCTTCGGGTGCGGCGTCGCGGATGGCGTTAGCGTGCGCCTCCTGGCCGGGGACACAGTCGACGACCAGCGGGATCTGGCGCTCGATCCAGAGCCTCGCCGCGAGTTCGCTATAACGCTCCTGCGGCCATTGCTTGGCACCCCAGCCAGCCAGCGCGCTGGTGAGCACGTAGCTCTCGGGAAGGCCCGCACGCAGCTCGCCCGGCGGCAGCGGGAAGCGAGGCTCCTGCAGCGGCGGGCAGCCGGTCGCCATGGCCGCCAGTTCGCGGTAGCGATCGACTACGTGGGTCCGGGCTGTCTCAAGTCGGCGGTCGTAGAGAAGGGCAGCGTGCGGCTCGCGTAGCAGGCGATGGTCGAGCCCGGCTACGGTCCTTGCGTTGGAAGCTGCCGCGACTGCCGCGGACTTGATCAGGCCCTGCATGTCCAGAGCGAGATCAAAATTGTCCCGTCGTAGCGCCCTGAGCGCTTCGGTCGCACTCTCGCCAGACCGGGACCCGGAGGGTAGCCACTGGCGCAAGGGCACGCTGACGAAGTCGTCGATGTCGGGGTTGCCCGCAAGCAACTCTCGCCAGCGGCCGTCGAAGGCCCACACGATCTTGGCGTCCGGAACGGCCCTGCGCAGGTCCGCGACCGCCGGCAAGGTCTGAATGATGTCCCCCATCGCCCCGAAGCGCACCACTAGGATGCGCGGCGGCGAGCGCCTAGCTGCGTTGGGTAGCAATGACATGTCGGACTACGTCGCGGGACTGCGTGACATCCATGTCGAGTGCCGGCTCGGCGCCGACGCTGGCCACGATCGCATCCGCCTCGGACGCGTCCGCGATGCAAACCAAGTCCACGCACGCCAGCGCAGCCACCATTTGCGCCCGGTCATATGCGGGTAGCGGAGCCGGTCGGTCTTCTGTCTCGCGGTAGACCAGCACCATTAGCTTGCGATCCGCCGGCCGGGCTTGCTCCAGCAGCTCGCAATGCTCGGAGGTCAAGACGTCGAACCATCCCTTGGCAGCCTGCACTGGCCCCCCGCAGGAAGCCAGCGTGCCAGCTTCAACGATCTTCGTGCGCGTGTCCACGACGGTGTCCAGAACTCTACGTTTCACCATAGCGCCACTTGCGTTCCCGGACGGTTTCGGGTTAGGGAGGGCGGGTCTTGGGTATGATTGGGCAGGTTGCTAGCGTGCCCGGAATAATCACTGCAACATCACAAGCCCGCGCGCTTGTCCTTGTCTTGGCGCTGGCTGCGGCTGTGCCCCTCAGTGCTGCGGATCGGTTCCGAATCCTGTTCGGGGGCGCCGACGAGACGGTGGTCGATTGGAGCGGCTCGCTAGCCGCCGTCGGCGGCTCGGCCGAAATCGTCGCCTCGCACCACTTTGGCGCCGAGGAGTCTTTCGAGCGCTCCGCCTGGCGCTGCGGCAACCAGTGGGACGGCCACCTCCAGATGGAGCCGCGGGACGAAGCTGCCTTCTCCCCGACCCGCTGGAAGGGGGTTGTCGTCGATGTCGCAGGCGGCGACGCCGTGCGCGTCTCAATCCAGACCGACCAGGGCGAGGCAGAATTCCGCCCCGGCCAGGTGCGCTTCCACGAACCGCTAGAGCGCTTGGACGGGCGCATACGGATCGAGCGCGTGCCGCTGGCGCGCCGAATGTCCGATTCGTTGGCAGACGACGACTATCCGGCCATCGCCATCGGGCCGGACGGGCGCGTCTGGGTGGCGTGGATAGCCTTCGCCGATGGCGACGACACGATCCAAGTGCGCTCCTCGCCCGACGGCGAGTCTTGGGACGAGGCGATCACACTCGCTCCCGCGGGCGAGTACTACCAGGTCTCGCTGATCTCCACCGAGGCCGGCGCCGTGACGGCGGTGGCCTCGGCCATCCGCGACGGCGTGGTGCAGCTCTACCAGGTTGATTACGAGTTGGGCGGCAAGCCCTCGGGCCGAGCCCTCACCAGCGGTCCCGGACCGGACACCTTTCCGCGCATGGTGGCCGCCAAGAATGGGGATGTATACCTTGTCTACCAGTCCGGCGCGAAAGGCAACACCGACGTGTCGCTGATGGTGCGGCGCGGCGGCAGCTGGGGGCCTCCCATCAAGGTCACCGAGCACCCGGCCAACGACTGGGAGCCCGCGCTGGCGCTCAACTCGCGGGGAGAGCTCGCTATCGCTTGGGACAGCTACCGCCACGGCAACTACGACATCTTCTTGCGGCGGCTTGTCTCCGGGCGTCTGCATCCGTTGGAGCGCATCACCGCCAGCGGGGACTTTCAGGCCCACGTGAGCCTGGCCTACGACCACCGCGACCGGCTCTGGATGGCCTGGGACAACGGCGGCCCGAACTGGGGCAAGGACCACTACGGCATCAACGGCATCCACCGCGGCGAGAGCGGGCTGTACTTTCACCGCCAGGCACAGGTGCGCGTGCTTGACCGCGGGCGCATTGTCAGGCCGGTTCCGCCGATCGACCAGCGCTTCCCGCCCAGCCCGATCACCGGCAGCTGGATGGCGCTCGGCCTGGACAGCGCCCGCCAGACCTACACCGAGTACCCGATGCTGCAGGTCGACGGCAAGGGCCGCGTGTGGGCGATCCTGCGCACGCGCACGCTGGGGCGCGCCAATCCCCCCACCGTGGCGGCGCGATCGATCTTCCCCTACTGGGACTACAAGGTCACCATGTTCGATGGCCATGGTTGGACCCCGCCGGTGTGGATTCCGTTCTCCGACGGACGCAACGAGCAGCGCCCCGCGGCAGCCGTGGACCGCTCAGGCGACCTGTGGGTCGTCTCGCAGACCGACGGCAAGAGCTACCGGGCCGAGTCGGAGCGCTTCTGGCAATACGACGTCTATGCGGGCAAGATCGCTTTGGCGCGCACTGCTGGCGGTGCCGTAACCGACGAGTACTTCGTCGGGACGAATGATCTGGCTGCTCCCAAGCCGGTGGCCGACTCCGTCCCGGAAGCAGCCCAGCCGCTGTGGAAGACCTACCAAATGGAAGCGGACGGAGAGAAGTACCAGCTCGTCTGGGGCGATCTGCACCGGCATACAGACCTTTCCTTCGATGGCTACAGCGACGGCAGTCTGTACGACTGCTACCGTTACGCGATCGACGTGGCACAGATGGACTTCCTGGGGCCGTCCGAGCACGTGTTGCCCCAAAAATCCGACACCGCCTACATGTGGCACATGGTCGACAAGGCCGTGGATGTCTACAAGATCCCGGGCACCTTCTATCCCGTGCTGAATTACGAGCGCACCGTTGGCTACCCGGACGGACACCGCAACATCGTCTGGCGCGGGCGCGGCTACGATCCCGTCCGGATCAAGCTCGGCGACCGCCCGATCGGCGTTGCCGAGGACGACACGCTGGAATTGTGGAAGCAGCTCTTGGCCGGGGGGCGCCCGAAGGCGATCAGCATTCCCCATACGCCGGCCACGCAAATGGGCACGGACTGGCGGTACAACGACGAGCGCGCCGAACGCTTGGTGGAAATGTTCCAAGGCAATCGCGACTCGTACGAGTACCTCGGCGCACCGCGCGGCGCGACGGCGGAGCGGATCGTGGTGGGCGGCTACATCACCTCCGGGGACATGCGGCCCAAGGGCTTCATCTGGAACGCTCTGGAGAAGGGCTACAAGATGGGTTTCATCGCCAGTTCCGACCACCGCTCCACGCACATGTCCTATGCGGTGGCATATACGCCCGCCCGGACCTACGCCGACATCTGGGACTCGCTCTACGCCCGCCGCACCTATGCGGCCACGGAGAACATCATCGTCGACTTCCAGAGCGGAGGGCATGCGATGGGCGAGGAGTTCGCCGCCAGCGCTCCGCCGCGCTTCGACGTGCGAGTGATCGGCACGGACAAGGTCAAGCAGGTCGACATCATCAAGGACAACACCTTCGCCTACACCGCGCATCCCGATGTCAGCGAGCTCACCTTCGCGTACACGGACGCCGACATCGAGCCCGGAACGCACTACTACTACGTGCGCGTCATCCAAGCGGACGACAACATGGCTTGGGGCAGCCCCATCTGGATCGATTACCAAGGGGAGTAGACAAGTCGCATGGGTGCGCGGCGCGGGCGGCGAAACGCGCTCGGGGACGGTGAGATGAACAACGCAGCGAGGCCGACGGCTAGCGCAGTGGCTTGGCGCGTGATCGCGCTGCTACTGCTCGCAGGTGGTGTCCTGCCTGCCGAAGATGCCGCGCATGCGGGCGCGTTCACCGTCGAGCATCCGACGCTGCACAATCTCGGCTTCGAGTGGGCCATCAGCGGAGATGACGACCGTGACGCCAGCGTTGCGGTGGCGTTTCGCAAGGCGGGGCAGGACGCGTGGCGCCAGGCGCTGCCGCTGGTTCGCATCGGCGGCGAGCGTGTCTTCCGCACGCGGGAGAATCTAGACTACACCGTGCCGGACGGCTTCGCCGGCAGCATTCTCAACCTCGAGCCGGGCACGGAGTACGAGTGCCGCTTCCAGCTCTCGGACCCGGATGGCACGAGCGGAGAGACCGAGCATCTGGTGCGAGTCAGCACGCGCACCGAGCCGGTGCCCTATGAGGGCGGGCGCGTGCTGCATGTCTACCCTCCCGACCACGAGGGCGACAAGCTGGAGCCGCACTTCACCAGCTTGCTGCAGGCCTATTACGGAGCGGGCTTGGGCGACTGGAGCGTCGTCTGGGAGCGGCCGGTCAGCCCGGGCGATACGATTCTCGTCCACGCCGGGCTTTACCGCAATGATCGGCTGAACTACGTCGATCCGATGATGACTCCGTTCGACGGCACGAACTGGCTCACGCTCAAGGGGACTGCGGAAAGGCCGATCACGATCCGCGCGGCGGGCGACGGGGAAGCGGTGTTCGACGGGGCGGGGAACCACCGGCTGTTCGATGTCAGCGCTTCAGCTCACCACATCTTCGAAGGGTTGACGTTTCGCAACACGGACATTGCGATCTTCGCCGGTTTCAAGGGCGTTGCCGGGGCGCGGAACCTGACGGTGAAGAGGTGCCGCTTCGAAGACATCGGATTCGGCGTTTGGACCGAGTATGCGGGTTCGAGCGATTTCTACATCGCCGACAACATCTTTCTCGGCCGATCCGAGCAGCGCAACCTGCTGGTGGGCTGGACCGGGCCGCTTTGGCGCGGTGTGGGGCCCTACGGCTCGCACGAAGTGCGGAGCTACTATGCGGTCAAGGTGTACGGGCCAGGCCACGTCATCGCCCACAATGCCGTGGCCTACTTTCACGACGGCATCGGCATTTCAACCTACGGCACGCCCGAGGCCGATCCGGAGCGGAGGGCGTCCTCGATCGACATCTACGCCAACGACATCCACATGTCAGGAGACGACTTCATCGAGACAGACGGCGGTGTCCACAACATCCGCGTCTTCAACAACCGGGGCGTCAACGCCGCCCACGGAGGCTACAGCTCCCAGCCCGTCTTCGGGGGGCCGGCCTACTTCATCCGCAACCTGCTGTACCACGTGCCGAGTGGGGTCGCGTTCAAGTTCTCCGCCAAGGCAGCGGGCCTGTTCGCCTACCACAACACCATCATCGGCGAGCAGGTGGCCAGCGATCCCTCGTCGAACATGCACTACCGCAACAACCTCTTCCTAGGCCGGGACACGCCTGGACGCGGCGTGATGACGTGGTCGAACGCAGGCCGGGAATTCAGCTCGGACTACAACGGATTCCGGCCCAACGCGGGCGTAAGGGAGCAGTACCGCTGGCGCGCTCCGGACGAGGGAGCGGTGGTTCCGGGCGCTCCAGTGCCCCCCTGGCGGACGTTTTCCAGCCTGCGCGAGCTCCGGGCGGCCACCGGCCAAGAGCAACACGGCGTTGAACTCGACTTCGACATCTTCGAGCGGATGGCCCCTCCCGACCCGCGGCAAAGGCACGCGGTCTACCACGCCCGGGAACTGAATTTCCGGCTCAGGCCCGACAGTGCAGCTGTCGATGCCGGGGTGGTGATCCCGACCGTCAACGAGGGGTTTGCCGGTGCCGCGCCGGATCTGGGGGCGCTGGAAGTGGGCGGGGACGAACCCCATTTCGGTCCGCGCTGGCTGCCGAGCCAGCCGTTCTACCAATAGCCCGGACAACCACAGGAGGCGGCCGCGATTGGCGTGCGCAGCGATCAGACTGTCGAGACCTGCCGCCACCGGTCCGGCAAGCGTCAGGCCATGCGTCCTACCGACATAGATCGCCCGGCAGAGCCCAGCGGCGAGCGGCTGGTGCCGGATGCCAGCGATCCAGACCTGCGCAACGAGCACGTGGCCCGCTATTGCTTTGCAGAGCCGCTGGCTCACGGGCGGCGTGTCTTGGACGTCGGCTGCGGGGAGGGGTACGGGGCGCAGCGGCTTGTCGGAGAGAGCGCCGCCGTGTACGGCTTGGACAATTCCGCGCAGGCTATTTCCCGTGCACGGGCCAACTGTCCGGGAGTCGTTCTCGTGCGTGGGGATTGCGTGAATCTGCCCTTTGAGGACGCATCGCTGGACCTCGTCACGGCCTTCGAGGTGATCGAACACCTGAACGGCTGGGAAGGCCTCATCAGCGAAGCGGCGCGGGTCTTGGACACTTCCGGGGTCTTTGTGGTGTCAACCCCGAACCGGGACTTCTACCGGACCACCCGCGACGACCCGAATCCGTTCCACGTGCACGAGTTCGCGCACGAGGAATTCCATGCCGCCCTGATGTCCGCGTTTCCCCACTGCACTGTCTTCTTGGAGAATCACGTTGGAGCGGTCTCGATCAGCTCGCCGAGTGCGGGGAAGACGACAGCGCACCTCGAGACCCGCCAAGCCGATCCGGCAGCGGCCCACTTCTTCGTCGCGGTTTGCTCAATGAGCCCGCTGAACGACCTGCAGGGTCTCGCGTTCCTGCCGAGCGACGCCAATCTGCTTCGGGAGCGGGAACTGCACATCGCCAAGCTGCGCGAATGGGTGGCTGCCTTGGAATCGCGGCATGAGCTGGTCGAACGCAAGATGAGCCGAGAACTCTCGCGATGGCCATATCGCGTCCTCCGTCGCCTGCGGCTGGCGCCTAAGCTGCCGCGCAAGTGGTGAGCGGGCGAACATGATCGCAGCTGAGTAGCGCTACGGCTTGTAGAACCACAGCCAGTGGTACTGAGTTCCGGCCCCCGCGCTGCGGCGAAGCTCGAAACCATGCCTCTTGGCCATCGTGGCGGCTTGGATTTCGGAAACACTGGCGCCGAGCCAAGTGTCGCGACCATTCTGGAGCAGGTTAGACCCTGGATATCCCTGCACTTGGAACTTAAAAGTTGATCCTCTGCGCAAGCATTGGCTTACGGCGCCGACATAGCTGTCGATGACTGCCCGGCTGGGGATATGTTGGAACACGATGAACGAGTAGGCGAAGTCGAAGTCTAGGTCCCCGAGCACTCGCAGGTCCTTGCCCGAGTTGTGGTAGACATGGGCGTTTGGCGTGTTCCGTAGGAACTGCTTGGCTCGTCGCACCATCTCTTCACTGACATCGACGCCGTGCACCTCTCCGAACGTCGCCGCAAGCGCCCTAGTCATGCGTCCGACGCCACAGCCGATCTCCAAGACGCGCATTCGGGCCGGGTCACGTCCCTGGCAGACTGCGTCCATGTCGTTGAGAATGTGGTCGCGGACGTTCTCTTCTCCGGTAGCGAAGAACTCCTTTTCGTCCCAACCTGACCGAGCGGTATTGACGAAGTGCATTGCGTCCGTGCGGGCGCGACGGTCCCAATCTCTGCGCATCTTGCGCGTCAAGTCTGCCATCTGCAGGCTGCTGAGGATTCGGCTGAGCAAGAGCTACCAACCAGTGATAGTGACATTATGTGCGACATGGTCTGGGGCATCGCGCCACGACCACAGGCACCTCTCTTGTCCAGCTCGATGACGGTTTGTAGAGATTGACTCCTGTCTCCACGTCTTGTGGAACCGCTGAGCGACTTCCTGAGAGCCGGTTGCGGGTTCGCCGGGCCGTGGCGAGCTTGGTCGAGTCGCTAGAGCACGCCTGCGCGGGGGACGAGCTAGCGTGCCACCTGCGCGTGCTGACCCATCCGGCGCTGGTGGTCCTCGACGAGATCAGCTACGTTCCCGTCAGCCGCGACGGGGCCGTGCTGTTTTTCCAACTGATCGCCGCGCGCCACGGGTGGGCCTCGACGGTGCTGACCTCCACAAGGGCTTTGGGGAAATGGGGTGCGGTACTGAGGGACGAGGTGATGGCAGCTGCCCTGATCGACTGCCCGCTGCACCACTGCCACATCGTCAACATCCGCGGCGACAGCTACCGAATGCGGGCCCATCAGCGGCTGTGGCTCGCGATGCAGCGAGCGGACTGCGATGCCAGTCGCCCGGCCACCTCAAGCCCCATCGCAACACAGGCGGAGTCCGCGGAGCCCGCGACGGATCTCCCTCCAGACATGAGCAATTCTCGTTCATTGTCATTGACATTCGTCACAATTCAACGTAATTGCCTCCGATTAAAGTTGCCATGAGTTTGGCTCGGTAAAGCTGCGAGGCCGGTGACGGTGAGCCGTCGCTGCGGACGAGTTGGCGGTGATCGAGGACATTGAGGGGCTGAGCGGCTGAGAATGCCCAAGGCGGACCGCCGAAGGCTGCCCAGTCGTATCGCACGAACCCCATACCGCGCCCGTGCTTGCCAAGATCCGGTGCTGTCGTAGCAGCAATAGGGCTATGGTGACGGCATCATATAAGAGCCAGATGGTAGCGTCTGCGCTGAACGCACGCGAGCCGGACGATGTACTTGATGCGCTGGCGCGGATTAACTGGGCGTCAACGAACGACGGAGCGGCGTGCCCTGAGAACGCAGTGCCTGACATCGGTGGGCTGATCGGCTGGTTGCCTAGCGTGGAAGAATCAGTACTGGTGGCCACGTGGGCGCGACTGAAGCAATTCAAACCCCCGCCAATCGACAACCTAGCGATAGCGGCTGAGTTCGCCTATCGCGGGTGGTGTTGGCAGATCGACAGCGGAGAGATCCATGGCGAGCCGATTGCCGGAATCCCGGTGTTCCGATGGGTAGTCGGCGAGACTGGCGAGAGCGATCTAGCGCAGGCTGTTTGCAGCCTGCACACACTCTGGCTGGGTGACAAGTTACTCACAAAGCACCCGCTAGGTCCGCTGGTAACGGCTTGGCAGGCTCAGGCGGCGACGGTGCCAGCGATGCGCTCCAAGCGCGAAGCCTGGCTGCTGGCGGGACGCTGCACTAGGTGCGGCGGTGAGATAGACGGCGACGGCAAGCACTGCAAGCGCTGCAAGCGGAAGACCAACTGCCGCATGGCTCGTAGCGTTCCGGAGCCGGCAGGGTGGATGCTGGCTCGAGCTCTGGCTGCGATGCTAGAAGTGTTTGCAACGGGCGGAGATGCTGACTCGGAGGCTGACAAGCGGGCATTAGTGGACGCGCTGGACAGCGGGGACTGGGGCGCTGTGGAGCAGACTGCGCGGCACGTGCTGCGAGCTTTCGAATCGGTCGATGGTGGCTGAGCGTCCAGCGATACTTAGAACCACCAAGTGTGCTGCCTAACTTCCGGATCCTGCCATTCGAGGATATTCCGCCGACCTTTGCGATGGGAACAATACGTCAGCTAGCGTGTCTTCTTAACGGAACAAGCCCTTTGGTTTCAACGGGCTATCGGCTGATTAGCTCTGTGAAGTCCCCGCTAAGAGCAGCTATTTGACTCACGGCGGTGCACTCCTTATAAAGAGGACATGGACTTCTTCAGAACCCCCATTGTCTTGGCTGCATTGCTGTGTTGCGCGACCGCGGTCGGCCAGCAGGCCACGTCTGTTGCCGGTCCCGGCGCCGGAGGCGCCACTAGTAATACCGATCCTGGCTATGGGTACGATTCGCGGCTCCAAGAGTTGATCAACCTCACCGAAGAACAACAAGAGCAGCTCACAAGCATCAACTATGCTCTCGAAGATGCCCTGTTTCCCATAATGCTCGAAGCGTTCCAGAAGTACTGGGAGCTTGGGCGTGCGTTTCGCGCCGAGCCACTGGACGAGGCGACTGTCACGATGCTCGTGGCTGATTTCGAGCGCATCGAGGGGAGGGTGGACAGCGTGACATCGGAGCACCGGAAGATGGCTCGCGCGATTTTGAACTGGCAGCAGCTTATCGTGCTCGGGAGCCTAGAGGCAGCCCTTGAGCAATATTGGGCAGGTCAGGAAGCGATTCAACTCAACCTCATCGCTCAGCCGGACTTCTTCGGGCCAGAGGGCTTGTTTGGGCTAGGAGACATCTTTGGGGGACGGGGCTTCATTCCTTTCGGGGGCAGGGTTGCGTTGTTTCCCGAGCGCAGGAATGCGGCCCCCGGCCAACCCGCCACCGAAACGACCCTGGACCCAGTCCGCTTGAGTCAGCGACTGGCCAAGCTGCTTGCTGGGCAGCAGATCGCGGAGAGGGCTGTCAAGAGAGCACGCTGAGATCGTGTCCAGCGCTATGGGTCGGCCATGGGCGTTGTACCCCAGATTGTTGCGAGGGTTGATTCCCAGTTCGTTTCGGTAGCAGGGGTGAAGATCTTAAAGGTAGATTCGCTACTGCAGAAAGGAGTAGAGGTGGAGCGTGGTTCCAGCCACGATCATCGCCGAAATTGACGACCACGGACGGCACACGCAGGGCCTATGAGTGGCCACTTGAACAAGACAGCCCAACCCGGGGGCACGAAACCCACAGCCCCTCTTACACCACCTCCGGGGACATGACCCCGGTCCGCTCCAAGCTGGACTCGCGAATGACAATATCCACGTCGTGCCCTAGCCTTGCGAGGAGGCGCAAGAGACGCTCCAAGGAGTACTCGCGGAAATCCCCCCGCAGCAGGCGCGATACATCGGGTTGGGAGAGCCCGAGCAGTTTCGCCGTCTCGACCTGTTTGAGTCGGCGCTCTCGAATAGTCTTGTCGATCCGAGCGACGAGCTCGGCCTTGAGCATATGCGCGTCAGCATCTGGCAATCCCAAGTCAGCGAATACGTTGCCACTGCTCCGTTCGATCTCTACACTTTCTTTCCGCATCAAACTACTCCCCGCCGCCATGATTCCGTCGATAGTGTTGCTCCGCCGCTCTGAGTCTCCGCTTGATCAGGTCGATCTCCGACTCCGCCGTTGCGATGCCCCGGTTGGCTTTTTTGAAAGGTAACTACATGCCTATTTACCCAAGCCCGGCAGGGGGTCACAGCCAGTTGCTGAGGAGTTGGAGGGAGAACCCGATGATGAGCAATGCCAGCCCGCAGTAGGCGCCCGCCTTGTAGCGCTTGTACTTCTGTATTTCCTCCTGTGCCCTTGGAGTCTGAGAACCCCAGAAATCAACCTCATGCGTCTCCGCGCTGACCTTTGCGGGCAGCCCGAAGATGAACAGCAGGACAACCCCCGCAATATCAAGCAGCAGGCCTAGGGAGTTGACAGCATCAGCGCGCCACGGCACGTCTGGGAGTCCTCATATTCCTGTTCTGATCAAACCCCTCGGCTGGAGGGTCAGCAAAATTCCGTCAGTCGACGGAATCTCTCAAGCTGACAGCTCTTACCCATAACCCTTCTTGGAAGGCTTGGGAGGAGGGGGCGGCGGTGGCGGGCTGGTCGGTCGCGGCGGAATCGAGGCCTGCTTGGTCTCAGTCTTGCGCCCTGGCATAATACTGGCCCTCCTTCAGCTGGATCGCTTCCACCCAAGCTGTCTTGCTAACCTTTTCATCTACCACCAAGCCGACAATGGGAGCGATTCGCGTCACTTCCTGCAATCTCTCCTTAAGCCTGCTGTTCTCAGCCAGGGCATCATCGTCGCTAATCGCATCGTCCTGCACGCGACTCCAAAGGTTCTCCCATTGGAGTTGCAGGGCTGCGCAATCCCGGCGAATAGAATTCAGGTGGGCCGCCTTGCCGGCATGCCCCCTTATCCGGCTGTAGATCGATGCCATCGCACTGGCAATCACGCACAGCGAAAGAACGGGCGGGGGCAGCCCGCCGGAAAGCGACAGTAGACCAGCGCCGCCACACGTGACCAGAACAGCCTCAACAGCCCTTTGTGCCTTGGTGTGCTTCTCCAACTGCTTGCTGTAGTAGCGGGTATTGTGTTCCGCGTCCAGAAGGGATACCCACACATCCCCGCGAATCTGTTCGGACATGAGAGGCTACCTCCTTGCCATGTTCTGCTGGCTTGGCTCGCGCAGGTACTTCCACTCCTTCTTTGGCGGCCCTGACAGGATGGCCTTGGCAATGTTCTCCGGGGTGTCGGGAATCAGCGGGGGCATGTTGGCAGACTTGGCGGGCCTTCCCTTCTTAGGGGCAGCCTTTAACTTGTTCATCACCCATCACCTTCATCATGAGGCTATCGAGCCTGCCAATTCAGACGCTTGGCAATCTTAGCATATACGCTATGCTCCGAGCTGACTGACTACTGACACGTCAGCAAGGAAGCCTGAGTCGGGCTACCTGCTGAATTCAAGAGCCGCTTGGAGGCAATGGGCCGCTCCCGGAGCCGCAGTGAATAGGCAGGGCTGAAACCATCCCTTACGCTGACGGGTCCATGGCCCGGCACTTGGGTGCCGGAGACCTCGGTGGACGTGACCCATGGGGCACGGCGCAGTTGCTGTCTTGGTGGCAGCAGCTTGCCTGTCAGGGCAAGAGCCAACGGACCTGTGGGAACAGCTGGCAGTGGTCGAGAGGCCCAAATCCGCGAACTACATGGAGACTCAGAGGAGGTTCGCTGCTTTCATCCCCAAGATCAGGGATGCCTGCCATGACTTCGAGACTGACCGAGACGCGGCGGACAGCGTGGTGTTCGCTTGGATCGATATCAGGGGGCAAGTCGTCCGCCGGTGGCGGCGCTAGGACGAAATGCTGTGGCTGCCCTCAGGCTGCCGCCACCTTCAGGCGAACAGCTCGCGCACGACTCGGTTGGCGAGCATGCGGGTGGGCGAGAAGATCTCGATGTAGTGGTACACCCGCCCGGAGGGGGTCTCTTTGATGCTCTTCGTCCAGTCGATCCCCATGGCGGCATAGATGGTGGTCACCATGTCCTCCGGGTAGACCGGACGGTTCCCGCTCCATCCGAAGTCGGTGATCTCCGCGCCTGAGTCGTTGGTTGCGCCCAGCACCTGCCCGGGCACTATGCCGCCGCCCGCGAACAGACCGGTGAAGGCGTACTGGTAGTGGTCGCGGCCGGCGATGTTCGTCAGCGCCCCCGGCGTCCTCCCGAACTCGCCCGCACACACCACCAGCGTCTCGTCCAAGACCGATGTGCCGTCGTCGCGCTTGGTTTCGTCGAGGTCGTCGAGAAGTTGGCTCAGCGCAGTGTCGAGTTCCTTGGAGCGCTGGTAGAAGTTGCCCTGCTCGTAGATCGAGCCATGGTGGTCCCAGTCCTCGTGCGTAAGGAAGATGAAGTGCGTCCCGGCGTCGGCCACCACCAAGTTGCGCGCCAGCACGAAGGAGTCGCCGACCGGATTGCTGCCGTAGCGCGCCTTGTCTTCGGCGGAAATGCTGAATATGCCGGCGCTGCGCGGATCCGACATGATCTCCACGGCGCCTTCGTAGTGGTTGTGAAAGTCCCGGTACGCCTTTCTCTCCAGCGCCGGGTCGGAGCGCATGCGGCCGTCAAACCGCTGCAGCAGCTCCCAGCGGCGCTTGAAGTTGGGCAGGTCCTCTTCGCGGGGCGCCAGCGAAGAGATGTCCGAGGAGGTGTTCACATGGAACGGCGTGTATGTCGCTGGCAGGAAGCCCGAGCCGATCAATCCGACCTGCGGAAATGTGTTGAAGCCTACGAAAGGCGGCAGGCTATCGCCAGGCTTGCGTCGCGAGGCGTACTCGTAGGCCACCACCGAGCCGACGCCCGGCAGTTCCGGCGCTAGCGCCGGGTTGTGCTGGTGGCCGGTCTGCATGTAGTACTGCCCACGGCCGTGCTGGCTCTCCCAGGTCGCCATCGACCGCATCAGCGAGTACTTGTCCCGGCGCTTGGCCAGTTCCGGGTACAGCCCCATGGGCCACTTGCCGACGCCGGGAAGCGTCTGCACGGCGAAGTCCTCGGGAGTCCACGGCCCTTCCTTGAAGTCCCAGCCGTCCACGTGCGACTGGCCTCCCTCCAGCATCACGAAGATGCAGAACCGCGCCTTGCCCTCCGCCGGTGCCGTCGTTCCCGTGGCCCTTGCCCTCGGCTGCACCACCGGCAGGAAGTGGTAGCCCGTCACGGCGACCGAGCCGATGCGCATGACTTCGCGCCGGGTCAGGAAGTGGTCTTCGAATCGTGCCACGCGACTGCTCCTAGCGGTGGAACAAGAAATCGAGCTTGTTCATCAGGATCCACTGCAGGTCTTCGCCGCCAGCGGTCGGCCCGCGCTCGGAGAGCAGGTCCAGCGATGCGCTCAGCTCGTGCTCGTCCGGCGCCCGCGTCAGGAACTGCCAGTACAGCGCATCGACCAGCTGTTCCCCGCTCGCCCCGGCCTCAAGCAAGCCTGCCAGGTAGCTGCCCGAGGACGCTCCGGACTTCTCCTTGACCAGGTTGGAGTTCATCATCAGGGCCGCTTGGATGATCGAGCCGCCGCGCGACGGCTCGTTAAACTCGCGGTTCGCTTGGCCGAAGGACTCGGTGAAGAACTGCAGGTCCTGTTTGAGCTGCGGGCCCAGGGTCGCGCTGCGGCGCAAGTCCGCCGGGCCGCGGGTCTGGACCAGGTAGCGGACTCTCTTGTCGGTGAGCGGAATCTGGATGGGCGTGTGCAGGTCGGTCGCCTTGACCATGGCGTCGTAGACCTGCTCGGCCGTGAGCCGGCGCATGAACTTGCGGGCGAAGTAGCGGGCGTAGTCAGGTTTCCACTCTGCGGGAAAGCTTGCCGAGAGCTGATAGGCCGCCGACTTGGCGATCCGCTTGTGGAGGTGCTGCAGGTCGTGACCGCTCGCGACGAAGTCCTGCGCCAGGGCGTCTAGCAAGGCTGGATGCGTCGGCTGGACGTCCCAGCCATCGGGCAGCTTCTCGGCGTCCATGCGGGAGAAGTCAAAGCCGTCGAGCGGCTCGACGATGCCCGCACCCATGAATTCCGCCCAGAACCTGTTCACTACCGCCCTTGCAAACTGCGGGTGGGAGGTGAGGATGCGCCCGAGTTCGGAGCGCAGCGGCTTGCCTGGCCTGGGTTGTTCGCCCCCCAAGATGAATGCCGGCGGGACTTGGCCCGCGCCTTGGCGCGCCACCCTGACCGTGCTCGGGGCCGCCCTGGAATAGCCGTCGCGGTCAGCATCCTTATCGTCGATCAGGTATTCGTCTTGGGTGTTGCGCAACTCCACCCGGCGCATGACCCTGGTGTTGCCGAAGAACGCAGCTTGGGCCCAGAACTCCTCGCGCTTGCGCTCGGTGAGCCAGGCGTTGACTTGTTCCAGATGGTTCGCGCCGTCGTGGCACGAGATGCACTGGAGATTCACGCCCATGAAGTGCTGGAAGATCATCACCGTCATCTCGTCGGCGGTGTCTTCGTGCATGATCTCGGTGCAGTTGTCGGCGAATACCGCCCAGCGGACCAGGTAGCTGGCCGGACCGACGTACCAGTTGCTGCGGGCTTCGGAAGTGAGAAGCTCCCGCACGAATTCGTCGTAGGGTTGGTTCAGCAGCAGGGCGTCGGCCACGTAGTCGTGGAACAGGTTGCGGCCGGCCCAGCCGACCCGGTTCTGGCTGGTGCGCCACAGGTCCAGATGCCAGTAGGTCCAGCGGTCGCGCCAGTCCACGCTGCCGACTAGGCGGTCGACCAGCGTCGAGCGCTTGTCCGGATCGCTGTCGGCGACGAACGCTCTCGCTTCCGCTCCGGTCGGGATGCGGCCGGTCATGTCGAGGTGCACGCGCCGGAAGAAAGTCGCGTCGTCGGCTAGCGGGGCCAGCGGGATGCCATCGCGCTCGATCTTGCCGAGGAGGTGGTCGTCGATGAAGTTGACCCGCCGGACCGGTCCGGCAGCAGCTGGCGGCGCCTGCGCGTGGGACTCGGTCTGGGCGGCGAGCTGCTGCCTGCGATCTGCGCTGTCCGTGGGCGGGTGACCTGGCGGAAGATCTCCGGATGACGTCTGGCCGAGGCACGGCAAGGCCAGTAGAATTGCGCCCAGCGGGAGCTTCCAGCGTCGCATGTAGCCAGTCCTGTTCTAGTGTACGCGCAAGCCGCTCGGCGTGTGCGGCGCGGCACGGCATGGATCCGATCGCCCAGGCACGGCGCCTTGGCGGCTCGTCGGATCGCGCGGCTGGCTGCTCAGAACCGCGGTCAGCGGGTCGCATTGGTTCACGCGGTCGCCGCGAGTTTCGCTTCGGCAACGCGGCCGAGCGGCTCTAGAAGTCCTCATCTTCCTCCACCGGTGCTTGGCTCGGGGCCGGCTCATCCCCGTCCGCCTCTTGCGTGCGGGCCCGGTTGTCGAATTCGGTGATGCGCTTGTTGAATACCAGCTTGATTGTCCCGGTCGGACCGTTACGTTGCTTGCCAATGATGAGATCCGCGAGGCCCTCCAGGGATTTGTCCTGGGGGCGGTACACCTCCTCGCGGTAGATGAAGCAGACCACGTCGGCATCTTGCTCGATCGAGCCTGAGTCGCGCAGGTCGCTGAGGCGCGGGCGGGAGTCCTTGCGCATGGGGCTCTCGGTCGCACGACTGAGTTGCGAGAGGGCGATGATGGGCACCTCAAGTTCCTTTGCGAGCAGCTTGAGGCCGCGCGAGAAGCCCGAGATCTCCTGCGTGCGGTTCTCCACCTTGCCTCTTGAGGCCATCAGCTGGAGGTAGTCGACGATGACCAGGTCAAGGCCGTGCTCGGCTTGCAAGCGCCTGCACTTGGCGCCGAGTTCGATGATGCTGAGATTGGCCGTGTCGTCGATGAACAGCCTGCTCTTGACAAAGTCGCCAAGCGCCCTGCTCAGCATGCGCCGGTCCTCCTTGCCGACCAGACCCCTGCGAAACCGACCCTGGTCGACCCGGGCGGCTGTGCACAGCATCCGGGTTAACAGCGCCTCGCGCGACATCTCCAAAGAGAACACGGCGACGGTTCGGGCGGGCTCCTCGCCGCGCTTCATGGCGGCATGGGCGGCGATGTTGAGGGCCATCGCCGTCTTGCCCATGGCGGGCCGCGCCGCGAGGATGATGAGCTGGCCGGGTCGGAAGCCGTTGGTGTACTCGTTGAACTGAAAAAACGGGCTCATCAACCCCTTGGGGCGCTTGGACGGATCCAGAAAGGAATCGAGTCCTCCTTCGTAGCGGCGCAGCGTCTCGCCGGGCGACTCGAGTCCGGAGCGGAGCACGGAGTTGCCGACTTTCATGACGGCGGTCTCGGAGGTGGCTAGGATCTCGTCGACCTCCTTCCCGTCTTCCACGCAGGTGGCGATGATGTTGTTGGCGGTGTGAATCAACTGTCGCAGAAGCGACTTGTCCTTGACGATCTTGGCGTAGCTCTCGACGTACTCGCGACGGGGCATGCCTTGGGTGAGCGAGGCGATGTAGGAGACCCCGCCGACATGCTCGAGGTGCTTGAACTTCTCGAGCTCGTTGACCAGGGTCATGTAGTCGATGCGCTCGCCTCGGGTGTACAGCTCGCGCATCGAGGCAAAGATGCGGCGGTGCTTCTCGGCGGCGAAGTCATCCTCGCCGAGCATGGCCGCGACTTGGGCGAACTTGGAGTCGTCAAGCAAGATCGTGCCGAGCACGAAGGTCTCGCCTTCTAGGCTGGTCGGCATCCCCTCCTGGGTGATGGCTGCGCCAGCCTGTTGCGCAATGACCGCGTGGGCATTTTGTGGCTGCTGGTCGGGTGGCATCGGGGGGGGCGGGAACGCCGCGGTCGTTCCTTATCTAGACTAGTCATTCGCAGGCGGCGGGACCGGGGAAGCGCTCGGCTGTGTCGCGCTCGGCTGGCCCTTCGCCGTCATGCGGCGGATCGGCCGCCGTGCCTGGCTGGTGCGGATCGCAGCCGCCTTTCAGGCCAGCTGCAAGTACCCGTAGGCCAGCGGCACCGCGAACAGCATCCCGTCGAGCCGGTCGAGCAGGCCGCCGTGTCCGGGCAGCAGCGAGCTGCTGTCCTTGAGATTCGCCGATCGCTTGAGCGCGGATTCGACCAAGTCCCCGAGCTGGCCGGAAAGGTTCAAAGCGAGAGCCAGCGCCGCTGCCGCTGCGAGGCCGATCTCGCCATCGAGGAATCGCGCGGAATACCCGGTGCCGGCGAGCACGCTCGCCACGACCGAGGCGGCGGTGCCCTCCCAGGTTTTCCGCGGGCTCAGGACCGGGGCCAGCTTGTGCCGCCCGACGAGCTTGCCGACAGGTAGGGCGACCGAGTCGCCGACCGCCACCGTGACGACCGCCAAGGCGAGCCAGTGCGGCGAGACCGAATGCAGCAGGATGCTCGCCAGCACGGGGCCGGCCACATAGAGCACGCCGAGCGTGGTCACCGCTGCAGACGGCAGGATCTTGTCGACCGAGAGGTGCGCCAGGGTGGCCGCACCCAGCACGGCCAGGGCCAACATGATCGCGAAGTAGCCCCGGTCCAGATTCGGCACCAAGATCCACAGCACAGCCGCGACCAGGCCGGCCTTGGAAAGGGGCTGCAGGCCGCTCCGGGCGGCGAGCCGGTAGAACTCGTGCAACGTAAGTCCCGCAAGCAGCACCGCGGCTGCAACGAAGACCTGCACTGGAGCGTGGAACACTAGCGCCCAGGCGCCGAGTGCCAGCGCCAGGCCCGTCAGGACTCGTTTCAAGCGCCCAGCCTCACTCGTTCACCGCTAGCAGTTTTCCGTTGCTGGCAGGAACCGTCGCCGCTACCGCCTCCTCCGCCTGGTCGGGCAGGCCGCCAAACCTGCGATTGCGCTTCTGGTAAACCATCAGCGCCTCCAGCAGGTCCGTGGTGCGAAAGTCCGGCCAGTAGCGCTCGGTCACCCAGATCTCGGAATAGGCGATCTGCCAGAGCAAGAAATTGCTCACGCGAAACTCGCCGGAGGTGCGAATCAGCAAGTCCGGATCGCCTCCGCTCGCCGTGCACATGCGCTCGCTCACATCTCGCTCGCTGACCTGTACCAGCTGCTTGCACTGGTGCGCTTGGCGCAGCAGGTCGTTGACGACTTCGACGATTTCCGCGCGACCGCTGTAATTGAGCGCGACATTGAGGCGCATCCCCTCGTTGGCCGCGGTTTCCATGATGGCGCGGTCGATCTCGTTACAGACCGATTCCGGCAGCGCATCGGTCTGGCCGATGGTCTGGAATCGCACGCCGTTTGCCTTCAGGTCCGGAAGTTCTTGGCGCAAGTACTTGCGCAGTAGTGCCCACAGCGTCTCGATCTCGGCCTGCGGGCGCTTCCAGTTCTCCGCCGAGAACGCGTACAGAGTCAGCGTTTCTACCCCGAGGCGGCAGCACGCCTCGATGATCTCGCGCACCGGCCTGACGCCCGCGCTGTGGCCCGCGGCTCGGGGCAGTCGGCGCCGCTTGGCCCAGCGGCCGTTGCCGTCCATGATGACGGCGATGTGCCGCGGAATGCGATCCGGGGACAGTCCCCGGGCCATGCGCCATTCCACGCTGCCGGGCGCGGCCCAGTCGAGGAAGTCCTGCATCGATTCGAAACCAGAATCCTGATACATCGTAGCAACGAGTCCGCGCCTTGGCAGTTCGACCGGCACGCGGCCTGCGGCGCGAGTCCGAACGCCCGCGGGTTTGGGCTAGAATGATTGCGTCATGAGCCTCCGTGCCCTCCTGTGCTTGGCGACGATGCTCGGCATGGTCGCGCCAGCCGTTGCGCAGACAGACGACGAGGACGCCACGATCCGGGTCGAGGTCAACGTTGTCAACCTGCCGGTCACCGTGACCGACTCCGAAGGCCGCTTCATCGCCGATCTCAACAAGGCCGACTTCACGGTGTGGGAGGACGGGCAGCAGGTTGAGATTCGTTACTTCACGCGCAGCGTGGAAGAGGAGAAGAAGCCGCCGCTGTACGTCGGCTTCATCATTGACCTGAGCAACACGGCCAGGCTTTACTACAAGACCTACCAGTCATCGATCGGGGACTTGGCCTGGATGCTCGTGCCTGAGGCTGGCCGCAACAAGGGCTTTCTGTACGGCTACCACACCGAGGTTGACGAGCTGGTGGATTTCACCAATGATCCCGTCACTCTCACCGAGCGCATGGAGAACCTCAAGCACGGTGGCGGCAGTTCCATGTTCGACGCGATCTACCGCGCTTGCACCGACAAGCTCGTCTCGATCCCGTACCAGGGTGCCAGCGAGCCGCGCAAGGTGGTGGTGGTCATCGGGGACGGGCACGACAACGCCAGCAAGCGCTCGCTGGACGAGGTGGTGCATGCAGCGCAGCTGCACCAAGTCACGATCTATTCCGTCAGCACGGTCGGCTGGGGCTACCACCAAGCCGAGGAATCCAACTTGATCAGGCTGGCCCGCGAGACAGGCGGCCGCGTCGTGCGCCCGCTGCAAAAGGTCCACAAGGACGTCTCCGGATATCTCTCCAAGCCCCAAGATGCCGGCAACTACCAGTACGAGGTCGGCACGGGCGGCTACGCCGCGGCCCAGCTGCAGGCGCTCTACCAAGCGATTCTGGACGTGGCCGGCAACGTCCAGAGCCAGTACATCTTGGGGTACGTGCCGAGCCGGCCGTTCTCGGACCAGAACTTCCGGCAGATCGACGTCCAGCTCGGCCTGGCCGGAGCGGAGGTCGAAGTCTACCACCGGCGCGGCTATTTCCCGCCGCAGCTCGGCGAGCAACCTTAGCTCAGCGGCCTGTCGCTCCGGGGCGCTCTCGGTATAATCCGAAGAGGGTGGAACTGGAAGCCCAAGCGCGCCGGCTGCACGATGTCGGCCTGAACGCGTACGAGTCGAACGCCTATTTGGTGCTCATCGGCCACGTGCAATTCAAGGCCTTGGACGTCGCCAGCCGGGCCAATATCCCGCGCGCAAAGATCTACGAGGTGCTCAATAGCCTTGTCGACAAGGGCTTCGTGCGCGTCGTGCATGGCAAGACCAAGCAGTTCTCGGCCGTCGAGCCGCGCCTGGCGCTGGAAGGCTATCTCGGCCGCCGCCGGGAGCGCTTTCTGCGCGAATGGGAGGATCGGCAGCAACTGGCAACCTTGCTCAGCGACGAGCTGGCCAAGACCTTCAGGGACGGCTCCAACGGCCACAGCGCCCTCGACTACCTGCGCATCATCACCGATACTCGCCAGATCGTCGAGGAATATCGCAACATGCTGCTGCAGACCCGCAACGAGTATCTGGAGTTCGCGCGGCGGCCGTATGGCGTCGACCCCGGCCGCGAACCGATCGTGCAGAGCTTGGCCGACAAGGGCACGGTCTGCAAGCTGCTGTTTGATTTCAGCGATGTCGAGGATCCGGAAGGGCGCGACCGCCTCAAGCTGCTCGAAAAGGCGGGCGCAGAGGTGCGCCTAGGGCGAAACGTTCCCATGAAGCTGGCGCTGTTCGACAGCCACAGCGGCATGATCTCGCTTGACGATCCCGTTGTGAGCCACCAAAAGATCACCGCGCTCGTGTTCGAGCACCGCAGCCTGGGAAGCGCGATGCGCACGCTGTTCGTGGATTTCTGGAACCGCAGCTCCGGCTTGGAAGCCGTCCAAGGCAACGGGGCGGGAGCCTGAGCCGCCGACGGACGTGCCGTCGTCCATGGATTGCCCGATCTCCAGAGCCGTGGTACCGGTCGCGGGTCTCGGAACGCGACTGCTGCCGGCCACCAAATCTCAGCCCAAGGAGATGCTGCCGGTCGCGCGCAAGCCGATCGTCCAGTACGTCGTCGAGGAGCTGGCGCGCAACGGCGTGCGCAACCTGCTGTTCGTGACGGGCCGCGGCAAGGCCGCGATCGAGAATCACTTCGATTCCGACCCGGCACTGATGGAATCGCTGCGCAAGGCGGGTAAGGATGACCTGCTGCTGGCGCTCGATTTCGAAGAACTCGGCCTGAACATCCTCTACACGCGCCAGAGCGTGCAGCGTGGCCTCGGAGACGCGATCCTGCACGGGGAATCGTTCGCGGGCAAAGAGCCGTTCATCGTGGCGCTGGGTGATTCGATCATCGGGCTGCACGGGGAGTCCATGGCCTGCCAGCGGATGGCGGACGCATTCGTCCGCGAGGATGCGGACGTGGTCATCGCAGTGGAAGAGGTCGAGCCAGCGCACGTTCGCTTCTACGGGATCGTAGAGCCGCATGGCGAGGGGGATGTGTTTCGGATCCGGACAATGGTCGAAAAGCCAGCGCCGGACACCGCTCCCAGCCGCCTGGCAGTGTCCGGGCGCTACGTATTCGGCCCCGGGATCTTCGACCGGATCCGACAGGTCAAGCCGGACAAGCGGGGCGAAATCCAGATCACGGACGCCATCCGTGCGATCGCTGAGGGAGGCGGCAAGGTCATGGGCGTAAAGCTCCGGCCCGAAGAGAAGCGGTACGACATCGGCAACATGCCCAGTTACTTCGAGACATTTCTCGAATTCGCATTGGCCGATCCTGACCACGGCGAGCGAGTCCGCACCTACCTGAGGCGGATCCTCGCCGAGTGACGCAAGCCATGGACTGCCTGCTCCTGGTCGACCTGCAGAACGATTTCATGCCTGGGGGGGCCTTGGCGGTGCCTAACGGCGACGAGGTGATCGCAGTCGCCAACCAGCTTGCGACACGGTTCGAATTCGTCGTCGCCAGCCAAGACTGGCATCCGCCGCAGCATCGTAGCTTCGCCTCGCAGCATCGCGGGCGGAGGCCGGGGGAGACGATCCAGCTCCGCGGCGTGACCCAAGTGCTGTGGCCCGATCACTGTGTCCAGGGCACGCATGGCGCCGAGTTTCACCAAGGGCTAGACCAGGGCCAGGTCAGTGAGGTTGTCCAGAAGGGAACCGCCCTCGACATCGACAGCTACAGCGCATTCTTCGACAATGCCCGGCTCCGCTCGACAGGGCTTGGCGAGCGTTTGCGCGAGCGCAAGGTAGGCACTATATACCTGCTCGGCCTGGCCACCGACTACTGTGTCAAGTTCAGCGCGCTGGATGCGGCCTCGCTCGGCTTCAAGGTAAAGGTGGTGCCCGAGGGTTGTCGCGGGATTGATCTGAACGCCGGGGACGTGCAGCGGGCATGGGACGAACTCCGCGCGGCCGGCGTGGAAATCGTAGCGGCCGGAGAGATCGGATGAGTGACTCCGCAGAATGCCTCCACGAAGGGCGCTTCCTGCGTCTGGTCAGGAGCGCTGAATGGGAATACGTCGAGCGGGTGAACGTCACCGGCGTTGCCGTATTGGTGCCGGTCACGTCCGAGGGCGAGATCGTGCTGGTCGAGCAGTACCGGATCCCGGTGCGAGCGCGCATGGTGGAGTTGCCTGCGGGATTGGTCGGGGACGAAGAGGGTTTCCGAGGAGAGGACCTATTGGAAGCGGCCAATCGGGAGTTGGACGAGGAAACGGGCTACCGGGCGCGCCGCTTGCAGGTCCTGGCCATCTCCCCGAGTTCTGGGGGCATGACGAGCGAACTGGTCACGTTCGTGCTGGCGTCGGATCTGAGCAAGGTCGGCAAGGGCGGGGGAGTGGCCGGCGAGGACATCGTCGTGCACGTGGTCCCGCTGCGCGATCTTGCCGAGTGGCTGCCTCGCAAGGAAGCGCAGGGATGCTTGATCGATCCGAAGATCTACGCCGGCCTGCACCTGCTGAATTCCACCTCTACAGCCGATGACGCGAGCAGTCCAACGTAGGCCGGCGGCAAGCCGCCGTCCTCAGACAGCCGCTCGGCCCTCAGATGCGCTTCAAATCCCGGACCGTTAGCGCATTGTCGACATTGCCGGTATTGAGCGTCGTGTTGGGTTCGAGAAGCACGACCTCACACGGTTCCTCGGCCACTGGCCTGTGTTCGACCCCATGCGGCACGATGATGAACTCTCCGGGCCCGACGAGTTGCGCTTCCTGGTCCCGAAATTCCATCCGCAGGCGGCCCGAGATGACGAGAAAGAGCTCGTCCTCCCCAGCATGGCTGTGCCAGACGAACTCTCCCTCGAGCTTGACCAGCTTGATCTGCATATCGTTGATGTCGCCGGCAATTCTCGGAGACCAACGTTCCTCAAAGGCGGCAAAGCCGTCCGCAAGGCTCTTCTTGGCAATCACCTCGCCCCCCTGGATCTGCCAGCCGGGAAAAGGGCCCTGACGCGCATCGGGCCGCACGTCCCGGCTTCGAATTCGGAAACACCGCCAATCCCGGTCGATCCGACAGCTGGGAGGGCGTCCGGATCGGTCCCGTGCTCGGTCCCGTAGCGACGCCTCTTAATCGTGATTCCGGCGTCGCTCTCATCGCTCAAGCCGACGCTTCCCAGCAAGTATCGCCACATGCCACGACATCGGCTGTGAAGTTCCTGTAACATCCTTTCTGTCAGCAACTTAAATGTTCCCAAGAACACGCCCCATGCCCGCACACTGTATCACAATCATGGGTGCCACCTTGCTGTTGGTCGAGCATCTTCGGCTCTCTCCGCCCGAGCCTCCTGCAGCCTTGCCGGCATGCTCTTCCGTTCCGGCCGGGACTCCCGCGCGTCGCGGCCCTCCGAGTGGCTGTGTGCGGGTGTGATCCACCCAGCAATCGCGCGATATGCTCGCACGGTTCACTGGGGATCCCCGAAGCCGAGGAAGCTGGGAAAGCGATTGGTTCCGCCGTCCGCTTCCGCCGCGGCGCTTGACAATCTGGGAAATTGCCCTAAGCTGAAGCAAGTGCTAAGTAGGCCAGTCACCACCGTGCTATTGGCATGGCTGCTAGTTGCGTCAGGGACCTGCCTCTGTCTTGCTGCGGTTCCGGCCCAGCCAGTCCCGGATTCCCACGATTGCGGAAGCGAACCGGCTGTGCCTGCCAGCGAAGATGGCGCTCCCTGCGAGTCAGGCTGCACCGTCGATGACGTAGTGAGGCCGCCCGCCGGAGACCGGGCCGCCGATCAGGCTGCGCCTTGTCCCGGTGCGGTACAGAGCGAAGCCGCGACCGAGCCCGCGATGGCGCCAGCTTGCTCGCACGCCGGCCGCGACTTGATCGCGGGGCCGCTGCAAAGCACTCCGGCGTACATCCTGCATTCCGTCCTGCTCGTATAGCGTTCCCTTCGATTCCGTGGCGGGCCGGGCATCCAGCCCTCCCCGTCGTGGTGTCGCGGTCCGTCTGGGGACCTCTCTGATCCCGTGAAGGGCCGCGATTCCTTAGCAGGCCGCGGGCCGGCAAGACGCGGAATTCCGCGTCGAGCGGCTCCAACTGAACCGGATAGGAGGAAGCGGGAATGTTCATTCATCTTGTCGTCGGCATGGCTCTGGCTGCGGCGACGCTGTCTGGCACTTACGCGACGCACGGCGACGAGCGCCTCGAGGCGCTTATTGAAGACGCACTCGAGGCCAACCCACGAGTGCTCCGCGCGTTTGCCGACTACCAGGCTGCGCGTCATCGCGGCCCACAGGAAGCCGGACTGCCCGACCCCACAGTTTCTTTCACTCAGTTCGCCCGCACGGTCGAGACTAGGGTCGGCCCGCAGCAAAGAATGCTCTCAGTCTCCCAAGGCATTCCCGGCCTGGGCAAGCGCGGCGCCAAGAGCCAGCTTGCATCCAAGGCGGCCGAAGTCCACGACGAGCTGTATTCCGCAACGCGGGCCGAGATCGTCCTTCGTGTCAAGCACGCCTACTACGATCTCGGCTATCTGGATCGCGCGCTCGCCAAGACTCGCGAGGACGAAGCCCTGCTCGAGCACTTTGAAGAAATCGCCCGCCGCCGCTACGCCCAGGGCTTCGGCTTGCAGGCCGACTCCCTGAGGCTGCAGGCGCAGATCATGCACGCGGTCCACAGGCGCCAGCAGCTGCTCGCCTGGAGGGTTGACCTAGAGGCGGCTCTGAACTCCCTGCGCGACGTTCCGGCAGATTCCGAGATCGGCGAAGTCTCGCTGCCACCCCTGCCCGATCTGAATCTAGAGCGAAAGTCGCTAGCCGAGATCGGACGACGGGCACGGTCCGAGGTCCGAGCTGCCTTCAGAAGGATCGAGGAGACCGAGAAGCAGGCCCATCTTGCGAGAATCCGGCATCGGCCGGACCTGACCCTTGGCCTAGCCTGGGGCAATATCCGGGCTCGCGGGCTCCAGCTTGCTGGAATGCCGCTGCCCGGGGATGGCAAGGATTCCTACGCGATCTCGGTCGGGCTTACGCTGCCTCTGTTTCGCCGCAAGTACGACGCCGGAATCAGGGAGGCCGTTGAACGGGTCTCGGCGGCCCGACTCGCCTACCGGGACTCCACTTCGACGATGGAGGCGGAGATTCGCTCGCTCTCTTTCCGCATCGAGAACATCGCGAGACAGATTCGCCTCTTCGAGAGCACGTTGGTCCCGCAGGCCGAGCAGGCGCTCGAGTCGACGCTGGCCGCCTACGCGAACGGAACGGTCGAGGTGACGGGCCTGCTCGACATCCAGCGCACGCTCTTGGACGCGCAGCTGGGATTGGCGCGCCTCCGAGCGGACTACCTGAAGGCAGTGGCCGACCTCGAGAGAGCAATCGGCGCGGCGGTGCCGGAGGAGATGCACTCATGACGAATTCGAAGACCGCGGCACTTGTCGTCGCGTGCGTTGCGGTCATCGCAGCAGCAGTCGCGATATCACACTTCGGAGTGCTGGCGGGCGACCCACCGGCAGACAGGTCTCCCGACACTGGCTCCGAGCCTGTCGGACTCTACCTCAAGCAGCTGCTCAGCCGCGCCGCGGGCTACGAGTCTCCCGACACTGGCTCCGAAGCTGCCGAACTCTACACCTGCGGCATGCATCCTCAGGTCGCCCTAGAAGGCCCGGGGCAGTGCCCGATCTGCGGAATGAACTTGGTTCCGATCAGGACCTCCTCTCCCCAGGCAGAAGTCGAGCCGTTCGGCGTGAGGGTGAGCAAGAGCTTCTTGCAGAACTTCGCGGTGCGGACCACGGTCGTCGAGCGAGCCGACCTGCCTGCTCGTATCCGCACGATCGGCTACCTCGATCAGGACGAGGCGAAGCTGGTTTCTGTCAGCACGAAGTTCGGCGGGTGGATCGAGAGGCCCCGGGTCAGCACGGTGGGAGAGCGGGTCTCGAAAGGCGATACCCTATTCGAAATCTACAGCCCGGGACTGCTCACTGCGCAGGAGGAATTTCTCGCATCTATCGAGTACCTAGGGCGGCTGAAGGCGGCGGACGCGCATCCGGACGCAGTACGTCGCGCCGAGTCCCTCGTACATGCGGCGACGGGGAGGTTGCGCTCTTGGGACCTGACAGACCGGCAGATCGACGACGTGAGAGCAGCCGGGAGCGTCAGCCGGACGGCGGAGGCCTACGCCCCGGCTTCGGGGTACGTCGTCGAGAAGATGGCCGACTCCCTGGAAGGCGTCAAGACCGTGCCGGGCATGACTATTCTCAAGATCGCCGATCACTCGACCTTGTGGGCGAAGGTCGAGTTCTACGAGCACTACCTGCGCGACCTTCGCGCGGGCATGAGGGCGGAGATTTCCATCGACGCGTTCCCGGGAAGCAAGTGGCATGGCCGACTACTCTTCTTCGAGCCTGCGATGAATCCCCAAACGCAGACTCTGGCCGGCTATGTCGAGGTCGGAAACTCCGACGGAAGGCTGCGGCCAAAGATGTACGCCACCATCGAGTTCCAGCTGCCGGGCGCCAAGGACGCCCTCGTCGTTCCTGCTCAATCCGTCCTGCGTTCGGGGAATGATCGGAGCGTTGTGATCGTCGATGCGGGGGACGGGGTGTTCGCCCCTCGCGAGGTCTATCTGGGGATGGAGAGCGACGGGATGGTTCAGGTTGTGCACGGGCTCGACGAGGGAGAGCGCGTGGTTACATCGTCACAGTTTCTGCTGGACTCGGAGAGCAATTTGCAAGCGGCGGTTGACAGCCTCGCGGGAAGTTCCGAGCGCGAGACCCATCACGCTCACTAGGGAGGTCGGTGCCACCTCATGCTCAGCAGAATCGTCGAGTGGTCGCTTCGGAACAAGCTCTTGCTCTTGGTGGTCTCGTTGGTGCTGGCCGTCGCGGGCGCATATTCGATCAGCGAGATGCCGCTTGACGCCTTACCCGACCTGTCCGATGTTCAAGTCGTTGTCTACACGAAATACCCCGGACAGTCCCCAAGGATCGTCGAAGACCAAATCACCTATCCCCTGACAACTCAAATGCTCGCCGTGCCCTACGCGGAGGTCGTGCGAGGGTATTCATTCTTCGGATTCTCGCTTGTCTACGTGTTGTTCGAGGACGGCACTGATCTCTACTGGGCTCGGTCGAGGGTGCTGGAAACTCTGGGCCAGGTGACGGAGGCGCTGCCGGAGGGCGTCTCGCCTACCCTGGGGCCCGACGCCACGGGCGTTGGCTGGGCCTTCATCTATGCCCTGAAGTCGGATCGCCACGACCTTAGCGAGCTTCGCTCGCTCCAAGACTGGTTCCTACGATTCGAGCTGACCGGCATTCCCGGCGTCGCTGAAGTCGCGAGCGTCGGCGGCTATGTTCGCCAATACCAGATCGCAATCGACCCGCTCAAGCTCAGGGCCTACGGCATCCCGATCTCGCGCATCAAGGAAGCCGTGCAGCGGAGCAATCGGGACGTGGGCGGGCGACTCATCGAGTTGGCCGAGAAGGAGTTCATGATCCGCGGCAGAGGGTACATAGAGTCCATTGACGACATCCGCAAGATCTCGCTTGGCACCGGCCGGACCGGCACGCCGGTGCGGCTGCGCGATGTGGCGCACATCGATGTCGGGCCGGAGATCCGCCGGGGGCTGGCAGAGTGGGACGGGCAAGGGGAGACCGTCGGAGCGATCGTGATCGTGCGCCAAGGCGCCGACACCAGGGAAGTGATTCGGCGCGTGAAGACTCGGCTGGCCGAACTGAATCCCCAGCTTCCGGAGGGAGTCTCGTTCGAAGTCGCCTACGACAGGACATCGCTCATCGACCGGGTGATCGACAGCCTGCGGTCCAGCTTGACCCAGCAGTTCGTCATCGTTGGAGCGGTCTGCCTGCTGTTTCTCTTCCATGTCCTGAGCGGAATCGTCGCCGTCGCCACCATCGTGGTCGGCATCTTGCTCGCGGGCATCGCCGCCGGCCTGCTGGGCGTACATCTCGACATCATGTCGCTCGGCGGTGTAGCCGTCGCAGTGGGAACGATGGTGGATGCCGGGATCGTGATGGTGGAGAACGCCCACCAGCACATGGCGCGGGAGGGCGATAGCAAGCCCCGCTGGAAGATTATCCGCGACTCGTGCTGCGAGGTCGCGCCCACCCTCTTCTTCTCTTTGCTCATCATCACCGTCTCGTTCCTGCCCGTATTCGCGCTCCAAGAAGAGGAGGGGCGGCTGTTTCGCCCGCTCGCCTGGACGAAGACGTTGGTCATGGCCAGTGCGGCATTGCTCTCGGTCACCCTCGTGCCGGTTCTTGTCGGCCTTGCCGTGCGCGGACCCAGCTCCTCGGACTCGCGCAACCCACTTGGCAGGCTGCTGGTCTGGGGGTACCGGCCGGTGCTGGGGATCGTTATGCGCCACCGTGTCATAACTCTCCTGATCGCGGTGGCCATTCTGGGTGGATCGCTCAGCGCCTACCGCCGGCTGGGATCGGAATTCATGCCGCCGCTTTGGGAGGGTGACCTCCTCTACATGCCCACGACCGTACCGGGCGTTTCGATCGCCAAGGCCAGAGAGCTGGTGCAGCAGACCGACAAGATCATCATGACCTTTCCCGAAGTGGAGCATGTCTTCGGGAAGGCAGGCCGTGCCGACACCGCCACCGACCCCGCTCCGCTCTCCATGATCGAATCCACGATCAGGCTCAAGCCTCGCGACCAGTGGCGGCCTGGGATGACGCCCGAGAGACTTGTCGCCGAATTGCAGGAGGCGGTCGACGTGCCCGGGCTCACCAACGCCTGGACCATGCCCATCAAGACGCGGCTGGACATGCTGGCCACAGGCATCAAGACACCCGTCGGCATCAAGATCGCTGGTCCGGACCTGGATGTGCTCGAAGGACTGGGCAAGCAGATCGAGCACGTTGTTCGCGGCGTTCCCGGCACGCTCAGCGCGTACGCGGAGCGTGTCATGGGCGGCAATTACTTGGACATCGAAATCAATCGCGACACGATCGCCCGCCACGGGCTCGTCATTGACGAGGTCCAAGAGGCGATCCGCACGGCTCTTGGAGGCGTTCAAGTGGGCACAACGGTCGAAGGACTGCAGCGGTTTCCGGTCAACCTGCGGTACAGCCGGGACCTGCGGTCGGATATGCCTGCGCTGCGCGACGTCTTGGTCACGACGCCAATGGGTCACCAGCTCCCGCTGTCCCAGCTAGCGGACCTCAAATACTCCTCCGGGCCTGCCGCGATCAAGAGCGAAAACGCCAGGCCGAACGCTTGGGTCTATGTCGATGTTGACCCGAGCATGGACATCGGCAGGTACTTCGACGGCGCGCGCGCGGCCGTAGAGCGCGGCGTCGCGATGCCGGCCGGCTATTCGCTTGCCTGGAGCGGCCAGTTCGAGTCGATGCAACGCGTCGAGGAGCGCTTGCAGCTCCTCGTGCCGCTCACGGTCGTGATCGTGTTCTCGGTGCTTCTAATCAGCACGGGGTCGGCCCTCACTTCCGCCGCTGTGCTTGCAGGGGTCCCGCTGGCCCTCAGCGGCGCGTTCCTGACACTGGCCGTCTTGGACTACAACCTCAGCATTGCGGTCTGGGTCGGTCTCATCGCGCTTGCAGGGCTATATGCCGAGACCGCAATTGTCTTCTGGCAATACCTTGATCTTTCCCGCGATGAATTCATGCGCAAGGGGCTGTTCAAACGGCCCGCGGATTTGGTCACCGCGATCCAAGGCGCTGCGATCGCCCGCGTGAGGCCGATCGCGATGACAGTCGCGACCGACATGCTCGGTCTGACGCCCGTGATGTGGAGCACAGGGGCCGGCGCGGACGTCATGAAGCGCATTGCGACGCCTTTGTTCGGAGGCGTGGCCACCTCGGCGTTTGTTGTCTTGGTAATCTTCCCCATCTTCTACTACTACCGAAACGTACGGTCCCTGACCGGCCTCGCCAAGAACGCCGAACCAACCGCCCTCAAGGAGGTTACGACATGAAGCTGCCGACATTACTGCTCCTCGCCTTGCCACTCGCAGGGGCGGAAATCTCGTTCGAAGCCAAGTGGAAGAAGTCCGTTAGGCCGGATGTGGACGGCACCCTCAGCGTTCATGAAGAGGGCATCAGATTCCAGCCGAAGAAAGAGACCAAGCAAGCGCTGGAATGGAGCTTTGAGGACGTCCAGCACCTTGACCGAGCGAGTCCGACCGAGGTGGCGATCCAGAGCTATAGCGACTCGGTCGCACGACTCGGGCGGGACCGCTGGTACCGGTTTGTCTTGGTCGACAGCACGTTTCCGGACGATCTCCACGCGAGAGTTGTCAAGCGTATTGGAAGGCCGGCCACGGATCGGGTCGCCCGCGAGCCGGCCGACGCCGAAGTGGCAATCCCTGCCAAGAATGTGCGGCTTCTTCGCGGATCAGAAGGAGTGCTCTATTTCACGCCCGAGTGGGTTGTCTACTCGACCGGGAGGCGCGGCCACTCGCGGGCGTGGCGGCTCGATCGCGACGTGGAGGCCGTTTGGTCGTCCGATCCCTATCGCGTCGAAGTTCACGTCCTAGGGGGTAGCGAGGCCTTTGCCCGCCAGGCGGACGTCTATCGATTCTCGCTGAAGAGGCCGTTGGACCGAACCTACTACGACGGACTGCGGATGAAGCTGCACTCCTTGCGGAACTCGCGCTAGCGGGAGGACTTGCGATTGCTTGGGCCGGAGGCAGGCAGCAGGCCGTGGCCCGCGCCGTCTGTTCGCCGACGAGCCGTGCGTAGAGCCGGGTGCTGACGCTCGACATCCGATCGACCAGCGGAGATAATGTACTTTTCAAGCTGCCAGCGGTGGCAACTTGAACTACGCGCCCCAACCCCTGGGCACGGAACGGAGAGCCGACCCACTTGACTGTCGGGAGCGTGACCGTGCGATGAGTGCCGGGGGGTACGACGCAGTCCTGGTAGTTGCGTTCGGTGGGCCAGAGCGGGCAGAGGACGTAATTCCGTTCCTGGAGAACGTAGTGCGCGGGCGGGGCGTGCCCCGGGACCGATTGCTTGAGGTGGCCCAGCACTACTACAGCTTCGGTGGCAAGAGCCCCATCAATGACCAGAACCGAGCTCTGATCTCGGCATTGCGCGAGGAACTCGAGGCCAAGGGGCCGCGTCTGCCAATCTATTTCGGCAATCGCAATTGGCACCCGCTCCTGCCAGACACGCTGAGGGCCATGGCACGCGATGGCGTGCGGCAAGCTCTGGCGTTCGTGACGTCTGCATACAGTTCCTACTCTGGGTGTCGGCAGTATCGTGAGAACATCGTCGACGCCATCGCGGCTGTAGGCGATAGTGCGCCACGCGTGGACAAGATCCGCGCCTTCTTTAACCATCCCGGCTTCATTCGCTCGACGGCTGGGCGCGTTCGCGCTGCCCTTTCTCAGTTCGGTGCGTCCGACCGCGCCGAGGCAAGGCTCTTGTTTACGGCGCACAGCATTCCGTTGTCGATGGCGCATAGCTGCGACTATGTCGCCCAACTCCGCGAGGCCTCCCGCTTAGTCAGCGAGCAGGTCGGTAGCGACAATTGGGAGCTGGTTTTTCAGAGCCGTAGCGGACCGCCCAGCCAGCCCTGGCTCGAACCAGATATCTGCGACCGCATCGATTCGCTAGGGGCCGCAGGCGCGAGTCACGTTTGCGTGGTGCCGATCGGGTTTCTCTCCGATCACGTCGAGGTCGCATACGACCTTGATGTTGAAGCTGCCGCGCGCGCCAGTGCAGCCGGAATTTCGTTCGTTCGTGCGGAGACGGTCGGCACTTGTCCGGTCTTCGTGTCAGCTGTGCGCGATCTGATCCGCGAGCGCGTGGAAGGCGGGCCCGCGAGGGCCTGTGTTGGGGCGTTGCCCGTCAGGCCCGACGAGTGTCCCGCCGACTGCTGTCCGCGGCCGCAACGCCCCGGCCGTGCAGCTGGCGAACGGGCCCGCTGACCACAGTTGTGCGGGGCGTCGGCGCGGGCACCTCTGCCATGCGACGGCGACCGCGGCCGGCGCAGCATCCACGCCGCGATTGTTTCCCTGATACAAAATAGGGCGATGCCCAGAAGGTTCTCCCTCACGCTTTGCTGCCTCGCGGCCATGACGCTTGGCGCGGGCTGCTCAGACACTGCCGATGTGGCGACACCGTCCGAGCCTGAGGACACAGCGCCTCGCCCGCCAAGCGCGATGCCGACGCCTTGGATTACGGCAGTCGAGCCGCACCAGGGATTCAACGACGAGCCTGTTCTCGCGGTGACACCGTCGGGTGACGTATTCGTGGCATGGATTAGCTACCGAGACGGCGCGGACTCGCTGGTGATCGCTAGCTATTCGCACGAGGGTGACCGCTTCGTCAGGCAGGGCGAAATTCAACCTAGGATCCAGCGCCTGTGCTATAGAAATGTCGCGCGCCCGCAATTGAACATTGACTTGACCGCACAACTAAGCTAACTTGTTCAGTAGAGGCTCGGCTTCGTATGTGGTTCTGCGCCTTGATGTGCAGATACCGCAGGCGGGGCATTGCCTCTTTCTTATTGGCCGGTCCGGGTCTCATATGGATCGGGAACGTAGAAAATGCCGTATGTATCAAAGATCCGGCCATCACGGTACCCTTGCCCACGAAACTGAAGTTCCGCTAGGTCACTTCCAAACGTCGTGGCGATTTCGCGCCGAGTTTCTGCGTTCATTCCTCGACTGGGAATACGAAATCCCCAATTTGTGCAATAGATGCAAACATCCGCTGCTTGGACAGCGTAGGTCATATCGGAAGACACGAAGAACGGAGTGGGGACGATCCATCTGCTCCTTTGGCGCCCAGTATCAGTCGATGTGAAGTACTTTTCCAGCCTAGCGACCAGCCTGCGGTCTTGGTGCTTTTCTGTTTCATCCATGACCAGAACGCCGTGCTCTTGCTTCTGATCCAAGAAATAGAAGTACCGTTCCAACAGGAAGACGATGTCCTTGCGTAGGTAGTCATCGAATTGGTAGTCTGCCGGCTTTTGAACGCCCCGTAAGATCGCAGACGCGAGCAATACAGCGCCATGCCGTTTCAAGAGGCCAAACGTTCCTCGTGCCATTTGAAGACAAGCTTGGCCATATGCAGTGAATTCTGCCCGGCGATGCAGGGTGCTTGTCCGAGACTTCCCCAGAAACGAGTGACAAAGTCTCTGACGATCGGCATCAGATAGCAGCGCGCCTTGCCGGGCAAACTTAAAGTGTTGAGTTCCGACTAGCTTCGAACCCTTGATCTCTTTGCCAAATTCGTACAATCGGCATCCGAAGCACCTGACTTCCAGTTGCTGCATGTCCTGCACGAAGGGCCACAATCGGCTAGCATGGATTGCGATTCCGCCGTGGACCTCGTACGGCATCGAATTGTGGTCGTGCCCACTCTCATCGGTGAAGAACAGCCATGCCATGTCGCACCTATTCTGGAGAATTCAGCGATCATTCCTGCTCTGGCTGGTTCTCGGAGTCGTATCGCTTCATCTTCGCGACGAGATCCAGCAGAAACTTCTGGTCCGGTTGGTCAAGCTTGAACAGGTCAACGGCGAAGCTAAGCGTCACGCTGCCACCTCCGCTGTGAAGCCTCACGGTATGTTCCATCGCAGGGTTTTCTGAAGCCGGCTCGTTCCTCGCTTCAAGAGAACTAGGCTTCTCCCTGCGCCGAGTTGGCCCGTTCCGTCGGGCCTTGCGCCTCTTGGATTTTTGAATGTGTGGCGAAAGCTCAATCCCGGCATCCTGTGCCATCGCCTTGAAGAAGTTGACGCAACGGTCGACCGTAGCGCCCGTCGCACCTGTCTTCTCTCGAAACTGCTCATCTAGGTGCTGAGAAGTTGTTGCGGTTAGGTCAAACGGGGAATCCCAAAGGAACGGGTATGTGCTCCGTACCATCTCATGAATCGCGGTCTTTCGTTCATCATCAGTCGTACGATGGAGTTTTCGCAGTCTTTCTGTCGGTACGCCCTCATCGGCAACGAGGCCGGTAGCTCTAAGAGCCTGCTACAGATGGCTCTGCGTGCCACCTGACATGGAGCTCATCAGACTCCGATCGATTCTCGAAGGCAGTGGCTCCCCAAGCCCTTCCAGGAAACCCATGAAAGTCTTGTAGGAAACGTATGGAGGAGTGGGCAATTGACCAGAAATACTTTCCCGTACAGGTAACTACTCAGGCCCTTTTTTGACTATGTGTCTTGTCGCCTGAGATCACGCGCAGCAATGCTTGCGCTGGTTGGGGCCGGGTAGGTTTCCAACGGTTGCTCGTGGCGGGGTCCTGTCTCTGAGCGGGAACCGTTGTGAGCGGCCAGCGGCTCGCTTGCGGCCCAGCCGCTGGCGCGCTTGACAATCTGGTTGTGGCCGCCTATGCTGCTGGTTAAGGGAGCCTTCGGCAGCGCACGCGGCGATGGGAGCTTGGTACGGATCGAAGGCGACCTCGGGTCTGTGCCAGCCGCTGATCGCGG